>PEWS01000025.1 GCA_002779355.1 Candidatus Nealsonbacteria bacterium CG07_land_8_20_14_0_80_39_13
ATGTTCCTCCGATTAAAAAGCTGAAAACTTTAACCCCTGTGATCGCCGCCACAATGGATGGCATAATAGCTATAAGGCCCAAGAATATGGCGCCAAAAAGCAAAACTCTGTTTAGAATATAATATATAAAAGTGGCTGTTGAGGCGCCGGGCCTGATGCCTGGGATAAATCCTCCGCCTTTCTGTAAATTTTCAGCTATATTTTTAGGATCAAAAGTTACAGCCGTGTAAAAGTAAGTGAATAAAACAACTAAAATGAAATACATAGAACCATAGACCCATGGATTCTGAAAGAAAATGGCAACGCCCTTAGCGGTTTCACCAACTGCCCCTCCCATACCTCCAAAAAAATTAGCTATCATGCTTGGAAAAAGCATAATTGAAATAGCAAAGATAATAGGAATAACTCCGGCCGGATTAACGCTTAAAGGAAGATAAGTTGAATTCCCGCCGTACATTTTCATTCCCCTGACTCTTTTAGCGTAAGAAACAGGTATATTTCTTCTGGCTTCATTAACCAGAACAACTCCGAAAATAATGAATAAAGACATTACAAAGAAAAGCAAATAAGAAGGGACATTAGAAGCGCTCCAGCCTGCCGCCAATTGAAAAACGTTGTTCGGAAAAGAAGCGATAATACCGGCAAAAATCAATAAAGAAACTCCATTACCGATTCCTTTTTCCGAAAGTATCTCGCCCAGCCACATTAAAAATAATGAACCGGCTGTAATAACGAGAATTGAGGCCAGAAATGTCGCCATATCAAGGCTTGAGATAGCGCCTTGGCTTTGAAGTAGCATAAGCATTCCGTAAGCCTGAAGCGTAGCCAAAGGAACTGTAGCTATCCTACAATACTGATTGAATTTCTGCCTTCCGGCTTCCCCCTCCTCCTTGTAAAGCTGCTTCAACCCGGGGAAAATCATTGTTAAAATCTGGAAGATAATAACAGCGGTAATGTAAGGACCTAACCCAAGCATAACCAAAGAAAGGTTATCCAAAGCCCCTCCGGTAAATAAGTTCATAAGACCGAACATCTGGAATTGGTCAAAAAAATTCTTTAAATTCTCGGCATTGACTCCGGGAACCGGAATATTAGCCATCAATCTGAATAAGGCAAAGACAGCCAAAATAAAAATTATTTTATTCCTAAGGTCTTTCAGCTTAAAGATCTGGGCAATTTTTTGAAACAACATATTTTATTTTATTTTTTCTTTTATTTTACCGCCGGATTTTTCTATTTTTTCCTTTACGCTTTTTGAAAAATCGCATCCTTCAAAATTTAAAGGCTTAGTCAAGTCTCCCTTGCCTAAAATTTTAACTTTCGGGGTTTTCCCGTTTATCCGACTGACTATTCTTTTTTCCAGCAATGCTTGCGGATTAACAATTTCAGACGCCTCAAATTTACCCTTCAATGCCGAAAGATTTAAAACAGCTATATTATCCGGCATTCCCTTAAATCTGTATCCTCTTAATTTAGGATACCTCTTAATAAGAGACCTGATAACCGGCTCAAATCTGCGACCAGATCTTGAACTCTGCCCCTTTATTCCCTTTCCGGAATAAGAGCCTTTTCTTCCTCCTCGGCCGACTCTCTTTCTTTCTTTAATTTTATGTTTTGGTTTTAGTTCGTGTAATTGCATATTATTTTTCTTTTTCAATTTCCTGAACAATTTCTTGTTTTACTTCTTCCTTTACAACTTCTTTTTTAACAGCCTCTTTTTTAGCAGTCTCTTTCTTAATATTAGAATAAAAACTCAATGCTTCCAATGCTTTCAAGGCAGCAGCGGCATTATTCAACTTATTCCTGTCTCTTCCTACAATTTTAGAAGAAATATCTTTTATCCCGGCTAAAGAACAGACTACTCTTGCCGGTCCGCCGACAACCAAGCCTCTTCCTTTTGATTGAGGCCTGAATAAGACCTTAGCCGAACCGAATTTTGCTTCTGTCTCGCAAGGAATAGTGCCGTCTTTGATGATAACATTCAAAAGATGCCTTTTGGCCAAGCGAGTGGCTTTTTCTACGGCAATTTGGACATCTAATCCGGAGGCTACGCCGAGCCCGACTTTCCCCTTTTTGTCTCCAACCACAACGCTGGCTCTGAATCTCATCTTCTTTCCTCCTGCTCTGGTGTGAGAAACTCTTTTCAACTCCAAAAGTTTTGAGTCAAACTCATCTTTTTTATCTCTATTGCCTCTTTGTGAATTTCTTTTATCAAACATAATTTTAAAATTTTAATCCTCCTTCTCTTGCTCCCTCGGCTAATGACTTTACCCGACCATGATATTTATATCCGCCCCTATCAAAAACAACTTTTTGAATCTTATTTTTTATTGCCTCCTGGCCGATTTCTTTTCCGACTTCAAAAGCTTTTTTTACTTTTCCGGCTCCGTCTTTCTGATTTTTTTTAGTTTCCTTTCCCATGTCGCTGGAATCTAAAACGGTAATCCCTTTTTCGTCGTCAATCAATTGAGCGTATATGTGATTATGAGATCTGAAAACGCAAAGTCGAGGAACATCTCCTGTTCCTGATATTTTGGCCCTGACCCTCCTGTGGCGTTTTATTCTTTTTTCCTGTTTTGTTTCTTTTTTCATATTATTTAGGCTTTTTCCATTGTGGCAACTTTTTTGCCGGATTTTCTCCTGATAACCTCTCCTGAATATTTTATCCCTTTTCCCTTATATGGTTCCGGTGGCTTGATTTTTCTTATATTGGCGGCGCATTGGAAAACCTTTTCCTTGTCTATGCCCGAAACGGTAATTACGTTTTTTTCTACGCTAAAATTAATTCCTTCAGGCGCGATAACCGGCACAGTATGGCTATAACCAACTGACAGTTCAATATTTTTCCCATCCTTAAGAACAGCCTTATAGCCTATGCCTTCTATCTCAAGTTTTTTTTCAAATCCCTTAGTAACTCCCTGAACTAAATTATTGATTAAAGCCCGGCTTAATCCCCAAAACTTCGGGGTCTCCTTGCTGTCGGAACACATTGAAAAAGAAATTTCTTTTTCCAACAATTCAATCCTAATCTCAGGCCGAATTTCCTTAGAAAGTTCGCCTTTAGGCCCCTTAACAGCGACCTTCTGCCCGTCTACTTTAATTTCTACGCCTTGGGGTATTAAAATTGGTTTTTTCCCTACACGACTCATATTTATAAAGTTATTTTACCATATTTCGCAGATTATCTCTCCGCCAACCTTTTGTTTTTTCGCCTCCTCATCAGTTATCAGCCCTTTTGACGTTGAGACAATTGCCATCCCATATCCGCCCTTTACCCTTCTGATTTCGGTATACCTATGATATATTCTCTGTCCCGGCTTAGAAATTCTCTTTATTCCTGATATGGCCGGAATCTTTTGCTCATACTTCAAAATAATCTCAATAGCCGAACCTTCTCTTCTTTTTTTCTGTCTTACTTTGTCAACAAAATTCTTCCTCTCTAAGATTTTGGCTATCTCATATTTTAATTTAGAAAAAGGAATCTCAACTGCTTCAATAGAAACAGCGCTAGCATTTCTTATCTTAGTTAACATCTCGGATATTGGATCTGTAGAAAAAGTTTTCATTACCATGATGATTTTTTAACGCCCGGGATTAATCCTTTGTTTGCCATTTCTCTGAAGCAAATACGGCATAATCCGAATTTTCTCATATAGCCTCTCTTTCTTCCGCACTTAAAACAGCGCCTGACTATTCTGGTTGAAAACTTGGGCTTTTTTTTAGATTTTGCTATTTGTGAATCTTTTGGCATATTTATTGCTTAATGGGGAACCCTAATAATCTTAATAATGCTACCCCCTCCTCCTTCTTCTTGGCCGATGTGGCAATCACAGCCTCCAGTCCGAAGAAAAATTTTATATTTTCCGGAGAAATTTCAGGGAAAATAATCTGCTCCTTTATCCCAATTGTTAAATTTCCACTATTATCAAAACTCTTCGCATCAAGACCTCTAAAATCTCTTGACCTCGGCAGGGTTATATTGAGCAACCTTTCCAGAAAACTTATCATTTTTTCTTTTCTTAAAGTAACCGCCGCTCCCAAAATCATTCCTTTTCTTATTTTAAATGCAGCTATTGATTTCTTGCTTACGGTCAAAAATGCTTTCTGACCGCATATTGAGGCTAAATCCGCCAAAATCGCTTCGTAAACTTTCTTTTGTTCGCTGGCTGATTTTCCGGCAACCATTCTCCCAAAACCGCAATTTACCACAACTTTCTCTATCTTAGGAACAGCCATCTTGCTCTTATAGCCAAATTGCTTCATCATCGTCGGTATCGCTTCTTTTTTATATTTTTCCTTTAAATTAATCATATAGTATTTATATTTATATTTCCATTTTACATTTTTTGCAAATCCTGCTCTTCTTTTTTTCTCTTTTTTTGTCGCCCTCTTTCACTTTCTCTTTATAACCAATCCTGGCCACCTGGCCGCATTTAGGGCAGACAACTTTAATATTGGAAACTGAAATAGGCGCCGGCATCTCCATAATCTGGCCCTTTTCCTTAGCTTTTCTCGGTTTCTGATGTTTTTTTCTCAAATTAATTCCTTCAACCAAAACCCTCCCTTCATCGGAGAAAACCCTCAAGACCTTGCCTCTCTTATTTTTATCCTTGCCTGAAATTATTAAAACTATATCTTCTTTTTTGATTTTCATTGATTGACTTTTTTAAATGATATCTTTGGCTAAAGCAACTATCGCATCAAAGCCCTTTTCCCTTACCTCCCTGGCTATGGGGCCGAAAACTCTTCCTCCTTTCGGATCCTTTGTCTTCCCCTCCAAGATTATACAGGCATTATCGTCAAATCTGATATATGACCCGTCTCCCCTGGAAAACTCTTTCTTCTGCCTGACGATAACAGCCCTTACCACCTCATGTTTTTTGGCTTTCTTTCTCGGTTCAGCTTTCTTTATCGTTCCGACAATAATATCTCCCAATTGAGCATAGCGCCTTTTGCTTCCACCCAAAATATTAAAGCACTGGAGAATCTTAGCTCCTGAATTATCAGCGACTGTTAACATTGTTCTTGGTTGAATCATATTTTGAAAATTATATTTTCTTGATCACTTTCCATCTTTTGTCCTTGCTTAATGGTCGGCACTCCTCAATAACAACCGTATCGCCGATTTTATACTCCCCTTTCTCGTCATGGGCTTTATATTTTTTATGAGAAGAATATCTCTTTTTGTATTTAGGATGCTCTATTATCCTTTCAACGCTTACGACAACTGTTTTTTTCATTTTGTCGGAAGAGACTATTCCTTGTAATTTGTGTTTCATATGGATTTTTTTAATACAGTTAAAATTCTGGCAATTTCCTTTCTTATTCTCCTCACTTCCCGGACATTTTTCACTTTTCCGGTCGCCAAATCAAAACGCAACTGGCGCATTTTCTCCCTGTCGTCCTTAAGCATCTTTGCTATTTCTGTTTCATTTTTTTGGCGTAATTCTGCGATTTTCATACAATATTATTTCTTAACAAATTTTGTTTTAATCGGAAGCTTTATCGCCCCCATTTTAAAAGCTTCTCTGGCCATATCTTCTTTTGAACCACCCATCTCAAAAATAATTCTTCCCGGCCTGATTGGAAAAGCATAATGGTCAACTGCTCCCTTTCCTCCTCCCATCGGCACTTCTGTTCCCTTCTTTGTCACCGGTTTAGCTGGAAAAATCCTCACCCAAAGTCTTCCTCCTTTTTTAAAATACCTGATGATGGCCCTTCTGGAAGCTTCTATCTGACGACCTGTAATCCAGCACGTTCCCATACTTTTCAATCCAAATGAGCCGAAATTAATTTCCGTTCCTTTGTTTTCTATCCCTTTACTCCTTCCCTTTCTCCACTTTCTGTGTTTAACTTTTTTTGGCATTAAAATACTCATAGTATCTATTCAAATTTTTCTCCTTTATATATCCAAACTTTTACTCCAATTGTCCCATAAGTACAACGCGCTTCTTTCAAGGCATAATCTATATTCGCCCTGATTGTCTGGCGAGGAAGCCGTCCTTTCTTCAGCCATTCTCTGCGGGCAATTTCAGCGCCCCCTAATCTTCCCGAGACATCAATTCTTACTCCCTGAACTTCCTTAACCATCATAATCTTGTCTATCGCCCGTTTCAAAACTTTCCTGAAAGGAAATCTTTTTTCAATCTGTTGAACCACCCATTGAGCTGACAAACTGGCCGATGCCCATGGTTCCTTAACCTCTTTAATTTCTAATTTTAAAGTCTTCTTATTTGCCTTAGTCTTTTTTGAAGAAAAGAGCATTTCCGTTATCTCATTTTTCAATTTCTCTATTCCCTCTCCGCCTCTGCCGATAATTAATCCCGGCCGGGCGCTGGAAACAATAATTGTTATCTTCCCTGATGATCTTTCTGTTTCAATATTTTCCACCCCTAAGGTTCCTATCTTCTTCTCTAAAAATTCCCTAATCTTAAAATCTTCCTCCAAGTATTGGGGGAAATTATCCCCGTAAAAACCCCTGGAATCCCAGTCTTCTATGCCTTTTATTCTAAATGTTTTTGGATTGACTTTGTGAGACATAATTTTTAAAACGCTTTTCTTCTGAATACTTTTTTGGCTCCGGCCTTAATATCAGCTCTCTTGACCTTAAAAATACTTTCTTTGGTTGATTTCTTGGCCGAAGAATTTTCTTTTTTTGAAAGAGCCTTCTTTCCGCCCTCTTCTTTAATATTTTTCTTGGTTGCTTCCTTCATATTACCGCCTTTTGTTTTATTAATTTCATCCAAGACCATTGTTATGTGAGAGGTTTTCTTTTCCAATCGGTCAGCCTTCCCTCTGGCTCTTGGGAGCCATCTCTTAAGCTTCGGGCCTTCATCAACGATTATTTTTGAAATCCATAAATTACTTTTTTCCAATTGAAAATTGTTTTCGGCATTAGCGACCGCCTGATTTAAAAGATTTAACAGGTTGCTCGCCCCTTTCTTATTTGTAAAATTCAAAATTATTTGAGCATTCTCAAATGATTTTCCCCTTATCAGATCTGCTATCAGTCTGATTTTTCTTGGAGCTATTCTTAAATGTTTTAATTTTGCCGAAATCATCATATTATTTTTATGCTTTGGCGCCCTTTGCCTTTGCTTGTTCAGACCCTTTCTGTTCCGCGCCCTTCTCCAGATCTTTCTGCATTCTTCCACCATGCCTGGAAAACTTAGTTGTTGGAGAAAATTCCCCCAGCTTGTGGCCAACCATATTTTCATTAACTTGAACCTGAATAAAATCCTTCCCGTTATGGACTCCGAAGGTGTAATTTATCATTTCCGGGGTAATAGTACAAGAGCGAGACCATGTTTTAACGATCTCTTTTCCTCCTGCTTTTAAGTTTTTTAATTTCTTTGTTAACCTTTCGTCAACGAAAGGTCCTTTTTTTAAACTTCTTGACATATTTTTGATTATTTATTTTTCCTTCTTCTTCCTCCTTTGAACTATAAAATTATTCGTCCTTTTATTTCTTCTGGTCTTAACCCCTAAAGCATGCTTGCCCCAAGGCGTTTTCGGATATTTTAATCCGATCGGCTGGCGTCCTTCTCCTCCTCCGTGAGGATGGTCGCAAGGATTCATAGCTGATCCTCTAACAGTCGGCCTCCAACCCTGCCTTCTTCTCTTACCCGCATTTCCAATTTCTTCAAATCTCCAGCTTAAATGAGAAACTTGGCCGATGGAAGCAAAACATTTCCCCAAAACCCTTCTAATTTCACTTGAGGGCATTTTTAAAAGAACGTATTTCCCTTCATTGGCCGTAACCTTAGCCATTGACCCGGCTGATCTGACGATTAATCCTCCTCTTCCGGGCTCAAGTTCTACGTTAAAAACATTTGTCCCTACAGGAATATTTTCCAACATCAATCTGTTTCCTAAACTTATCTTCGCCTTTTCCTCGCAAGTTATTTCATCTCCGGCTTTCATCCCTTCAGGAGCCAAAACATATCTCTTTTCTCCGTCTCCATATACAGCTAAGGCGATAAATGCGGTTCTATTAGGATCATATTCTATGGCTTCTATTTTGGCGGGCATTCCGATTTTTTCCTGCCCGAAATCTATAATCCTGTAAAGCCTTTTCACTCCTCCTCCCTGATGACGAATGGTAATCCTTCCGCTAAAATTTCTCCCACCCTTTCTTTTCACATCCAAAAGCAGGCTTTTTCTAGGCTCTTTATTTGAAAATATTTTTTTTGGTTTTTTAATTCTTTTCATTTGAAATTTGTAATTTGTAATTATCTGGGTAGCGCCTCAATTTCTTGGCCTTCTTTTATTTTTACAATCGCTTTTTTATAACCGCTAACCCATCCCATGCTTTTGCCTAAGCGCGTCTTGCTTCTTGGGACATTAATAACCCTTACGTTCAAAACGTTCACGCCATAAACAGATTCTATCGCTTTTTTAATCTCATTTTTATTAGCAGTCTTGTAAACATTAAAAACATACATGTTCTTATTGGCTAAATCCGTTGCTTTCTCCGTAACATGAGGAGATTTCAAAATTTTATAGGTATTTTCATGTTCTTTTCCTTTTTGTTTCGGCGCAACATCGCGAGGCTTATCGGCCTCTTCTTTAATAACCTCTTCATCGGTTTTCTTTTTAAAAACATCCATTATCGCCATACATTTTACCTTGTGAAGGTTTCTTTAATTACATTTACCGCTGATTCCGGCATAATTATATATTTGGAATTAAGCGCGTCAAGGCAGTTTAAATCTTCCGCTTGGATTGTTTTAACTTTGGCGATATTTCTGGAAGCCATAATAATCTTCTTTTCCATTTTAGGCAAAACGATTAAAATGCTCTCCTTCCATCCTTTTCTTGCTTTTTTCTTAGTCTCAGCTCCTGCAGTTTCCTTTACTACTTCTTTGCTCGTTTCATTTTTTACATTTTTAATAAGAGTGGCCATTTCCTTGGTTTTCGCATTTTCCGACTCCAAAACATCTAATAAGATCAAGGAGTTGTTTTCTACCCTAGAAGACAAAACCATAAAAAGAGCTTTTCTTTTCATCTTTTTATTCAATTTCTTCTTAAAGACCCTTTCATTGGTCGGGCCGAAAGTCACTCCTCCTCCTATCCATATCGGTGAACGATTAGAACCTACCCTCGCCCTTCCTGTTCCTTTCTGTCTCCAAGGCTTCTTTCCTCCACCGCTTACATCTCCCCTGTCTTTAGTATGAGCTGAAACCTGTCTTTTATTTGCCATTTGGGAGACAGCGACCTGGTAAACCAAATCATTATTCATCTTCACCCCGAAAATAGCAGAAGGCAATTCTGTTCTTCCTGTTTCTTCTCCTTTTTTATTTTTGACAACAAACATTACCATAATTTAGAATTTATAATTTGGAATTTATAATTTCCAACAATGTTCCTTTTCTCCCCGGGACAGCTCCTTTCAGAACTAATAAATTATTTTCCGCATCAATCTTCATAATTTCCAAATTCTTAACAGTAATTCTTTCATATCCCATTCTCCCGGGCATCCTCCTTCCCTTAATAACCCTTTGAGGAAACCTGCATCCGGTTGAACCTATTGTTCTCTGTTCATGCTTCACTCCATGGGTAGCATTCCTTCCGGCAAAACCGTGTCTTTTAACTCCTCCCTGAAAACCCTTTCCTTTGGAAATTCCTGAAACATTCACCATTTCTCCTTCTTTAAAAACAGCTACACTTATATCGTCCCCGGCCTTATTCTCCGGAGAAAGGCGCTTGAATTCCTTTATATTTTTAAACTCCTTCCCCTTCATTGTCATTTTAATGTTTTTCTTCTTTTCTATTTTTTTAAATCCGAGTTGAACTGATTCATATCCGTCCTTATCATTTGTCTTGACTTGCAAAACCTTACAAGGGCCGGCTGAAACCAAAGTCACCGGAACATACTTCCTGTTATCATTGAAAACCCTGGTCATTCCTACTTTTTCTCCTAAAATGAATTTCATATTTATATTTAAAGAAAAACTGGGCGCTAGCCCAGCTTTTCAGCAGACTAGTTTGCACTTGTAAAATTTGATTAAAGCAAATTTTTTTACAGTTTGCAAACTGATTCACAGTTTTACAACTTATATATTATAAACCTACTTTATGTCAATAAACACTCCTGCCGGCAAATTCAACGTTGACAAAGCGTCAATAACCTTCGGATTCGGACTCAAAATATCTATTAATCTCTTGTGGAGTCTTATTTCAAATTGCTCTCTTGCATCCTTATGGACAAAAGTTGATCTGTTGACGGTTTGCTTGTCTATTTCAGTCGGTAAAGGAATCGGTCCGGAAATTTCAGCGCCATAGCGCAAAACAGTATCAATAATCTGCTTGACGGAATTGTCAATCACCTTGTGGTCATAACCGCGTAATTTAATCCTGATTCTCGGTTTTACCTCTTCTTTGATAGCTGTATTTGCCTTCTTCTTAACGGTCATTTTAAATGTATTACTTAATGATTTTTGTCACAACCCCGGCTCCGACAGTTTTTCCTCCTTCCCTGATGGCGAATTTCTGTTTTTCTTCCATAGCGATAGGAGCAATCAATTTAACATTTACTTTTACGGTATCTCCGGGCATTACCATTTCTGTTCCCTCCGGCAATTCAACGTCTCCTGTAACATCAGTAGTTCTGAAATAAAATTGAGGCTTGTATCCCTTGAAGAAAGGAGTGTGGCGACCGCCTTCTTCCTTGCTTAAAACATAAACATCTGTGCTGAATTCAGTATGAGGAGTAATCGTGCCCGGTTTCGCCAAAACTTGTCCTCTTTCAATGTCCTCTTTTTTAAGACCTCTTAAAAGGATGCCGACGTTGTCTCCGGCTCTTCCCTGGTCAAGAATTTTATTAAACATTTCCACGGAAATAGCTACTGTTTTCTTTGTGTCTTTTATTCCGACGATTTCAACTTCGTCTCCGGAATTAACTATTCCCCTTTCAATTCTGCCTGTGGCAACTGTTCCTCTTCCCTCAATTGAGAAAACATCTTCTACAGCCATCAAGAACGGTTTTTCTATGTCCCTTATTGGCTCAGAAATGTATTCATCTACCTTGCTCATTAATTCTAAAATCGGCTTGACCGCTTCATCATCAACGGAAGTGGCTTGTAAAGCTTTTAAAGCTGAACCCCTTATGATCGGAATTTGGTCTCCAGGGAAGTTATATTTCTTTAAAAGGTCTCTTATCTCCCCTTCAACTAAATCAACCATTTCAGGGTCATCAACCTGGTCAACTTTGTTTAAGAAAACAACTAAGGCCGGCAAACCAACCTGACCGGCTAAAAGAATGTGCTCTCTTGTTTGAGGCATAGGGCCGTCAGTAGCGGCAACAACCAAAATACCTCCGTCCATTTGAGCGGCTCCGGTAATCATATTCTTGATATAGTCAGCGTGTCCCGGACAATCAATGTGAGCATAGTGTCTTTTCTCCGTTTCGTATTCAAGGTGGGTAATATTAATGGTAATTCCTCTCTGTTTTTCTTCAGGCGCAAAGTCAATTTGATCAACGGACTTTTCCGTTGTCGGAAAACCCTTCAATTTTAAACAATGAAGAATAGCCGCGGTAAGTGTTGTCTTGCCGTGGTCAACGTGGCCGATTGTACCGATGTTAAGATGAGGTTTACTTCTCTCAAATTTTGCTTTTTCTGCCATAGATTTTATTTATTAATTATTTTTTTTATTTTTTTTATTTTTTTTAATTTTTTATGTTTTTAATTTTCCAATATTATTCATTTAAGCAAATCTATTTGAACAAGTCAATAGCCCCTTAGTTGTGGATTTGTCAAAGCGCTTTCAGCCATCATTAACCATGTTATTTGCGTCGGCCTTCTATTATTTCTTGAGCGATATTTCCGGGAACTTCCTGATAAGAATCAAATTCCATAGTGAATGTTCCCCTGCCTTCAGTCAGACTCCTCAAATTAGTGGCATAGCCGAACATTTCCGCCAAAGGAACTTTTATGTCAATAACTTTCATATTCAATCTGTCTTTAGTTTCATCAATCCTGCCTCTCCTCGCAGACAAATCGCCGATAACATCGCCGAAATGTTCTGCCGGAACAACTACTTCCAATTTCATAATCGGCTCCAATAAGAAAGCCCCGGCTCTCCTGGCCGCTTCGCTGAAAGCCATAGAAGAAGCGATTTTAAAAGCTATTTCAGAAGAATCAACTTCATGGAAAGATCCGTCATATAAAGCCACTTCCACGTCTACCATCGGATAGTTGGCAACGACTCCCTTGTCCATTGCCTCCTTAACTCCTTTTTCAACCGCCGGGAAATATTCCCTCGGAATAGAACCTCCTTTAATTTCATTTATGAATTCAAATCCCTTGCCTGTTTCTTTAGGCGACAATCTCAACCAAACATCTCCATATTGCCCCTTTCCTCCTGATTGACGGATATATTTACCTTGCGCTTCTGCTGTTGTTCTGATTGTTTCCCTATAAGCTACTTGAGGCCTGCCGATGGACGCTTCCACTTTAAATTCTCTTTTCATTCTGTCGCAAATAATATCAAGGTGAAGCTCTCCCATGCCGGAAATAATTGTTTCTCCTGTTTCAGGATCGCCCTTCACCCTGAAGGTCGGGTCTTCATCAGAAAGTTTTTTCAAAGCCGCTCCCATTTTCTCCCTGTCAGCCTTGCTCTTCGGTTCAACCCTAATAGAAATAACCGGTTCAGGGAAAATAATCTCTTCAAGAATAACCGGCGATTCTTCTGCGCACAATGTGTGCCCGGTAAATGTATTTTTAAGTCCGACTGTGGCAGCTATATCCCCTGTAAAAAGTTCATCAACCTCTTCCCTGTTATTGGCGTGCATCCGCAAAATTCTGCCGATTCTTTCTTTTTCTCCTGTTTCCGTATTCAAAACATAAGAACCCTTTTGGAGAGAGCCTGAATAAACTCTGAAGAAAGTGAGCGTTCCTACAAAAGGGTCAGTGGCGATTTTAAAAGCCAAAGCGCTGAACGGTTCCGCATCTGAAGCTTTCCTCTCTATTTCCTCTCTTGTTTTAGGCTCAAGGCCTTTAACCGGAGGAAGGTCAACCGGACTGGGGAGATAATCGCAAATTGCGTCAAGCAGAAGATGGACTCCTTTATTTTTAAGAGCCGAACCGCAAAAAACAGGAACGAGTTTACAACTGATTACCGCCCTCCTTAAAGACGCTCTCAACTCTTCTTCTGAAATTTCTTTCTGTCCCAAGTATTTCTCCAATAAAACATCGTCTTCTCCGGCAATCTTTTCAACCATTTTTCCCCGCCACTCTTTTGCTTTTTCCAATAAATCTTGAGGGATGTCTGATATTTTTATATCCTTGCCTGATTCGCCTTCAAATCTGAAAGCTTTCATTTTCAATAAATCAATGACCCCCCCCATATTTTCTTCAGCTCCCAGAGGTAATTGCATGGCCACGGCGTTAGGAGTCAGCTTGTTCCAAATCGAAATTAAGCTCTTTTCAAAATCAGCTCCGACCCTGTCTATTTTATTTATAAAACATATTCTCGGAACGTTATATTTGTCAGCTTGGCGCCAAACTGTCTCCGATTGTGATTCAACGCCGGCTACTCCGTCAAAAACAACCACTCCCCCGTCCAAAACCCTTAAAGACCTTTGGACTTCAGCTGTGAAATCAATGTGGCCGGGAGTGTCAATAAGATTTATTCTGTATTTATTTTCCTTGGCATGTTCCAAATAAGTCGGGTTCCAAAAACAGGTCGTGGCGGCGGAAGTAATGGTAATCCCTCTTTCCCTTTCTTGGTCCATCCAATCCATTATCGCCGCGCCTTCGTGGACTTCGCCGATTTTATGGGAAATTCCGGTGAAAAACAAAATACGCTCGGAAACCGTTGTTTTCCCGGCGTCAATGTGGGCAATAATGCCGATGTCTCTATAACGTTCTATTGGATACTCTCTCGCCATAAATTACAATTATCAATTTCTAATTTCTAATAAATCTTCAATGACTTAATTTTAAAAATATTTATATTCAACTATTGTTGAAGCAATTCTAGGACTTTGTCTCTCAATCCTTCTGTCCTTGTTATCGTATTTATGTCTACCCTTCCCTTCCTGACAAGCCCAATGGCCTCTATTAACTCCCCTGGCGTATAAAATTTTTGCGTGCCTGGAATTGTTCCTTTTTGAATAATAGCCACATACAGCTCTTGAAAATTACGTGCTTCTGGTATCTTAAATCCGGTTTTTAAAAAATTCTCTATTGAAGAGAGACCTAAGCTGCCATCTCCGCCAGATGTTTTAGTGACAACCGTTTGGAAATTTTTAAAACCAACAATAGTTAACCCAATTCCACACTTCCCGCTATTATAAAGACTCTTATCAACCAACGAATCGCCTATCCTAAAAATTGTACCTTCCTGATCTTTTATCTCCTTTATGTCAGGATTAATTTTTATTTCTTCTTCCGGATTTTTCCCTTTCTCCACTTCCACTGGCTTTGGATTAATAATATTCTCAATTCTCCCAAAAATAGACATAATTTTTAGATTGACTTATTTTTTAGATTGATTATTTTTAAACTATAAAACTTAAGTTTCGAACTCTAAATTATCAATTTTTGGTATTAGCGACGGCCGAAATGAGCGAAAGCTCTGTTAGCCTCGGCTGTTCTGTGCATATCCTCTTTTTTCTTTATGGCCACGCCAGTATTATTGGCGGCGTTAATCAATTCTTCAGCCAGTTTTTCTCTCGTTGGTTTTCCCTTCTTTGACCTGGCCGCGCCGATTATCCAGCGGATGGACAAGGTTAATTTTCTCTCCCTCCTCACTTCTCTAGGAACCTGATAAGTCGCTCCTCCGACTCTTTGAGATTTAACCTCAAGCAAAGGAGAAGCGTTTTCCAGCGCTTTTTCAAAAATTTCAACCGGCTCTTTTTTTGTTTTTTCCTTTATGATGTCAAAGCTGTCATAAACTATTTTCTTGGCAATCGTCTTTTTCCCTTCCTTCATTATGTTGTTTATAAACTTGCTGACATCAGCATTGTTATAAATAGAGTCAGGCAATACAATATGTTTTTTAATCTTCTTCATATCTATTTCTTGGCTTTAGCTGTTTTTTTATCAATCTTAGCGCCGTATTTTGAACGGCTCTGCTTTCTTCCTTCAACTCCTGATGTGTCCAATTTGCCTCTTATTATGTGATACCTCACTCCCGGCAGATCTTTTACTCTTCCGCCCCTTATCAAAACCATCGAGTGCTCTTGAAGATTATGCCCGACTCCGGGAATATAGGCGGTAACCTCCATTCCATTCGTAAGTCTTATTCTGGCAACTTTTCTCAAGGCCGAGTTCGGTTTCTTCGGAGTAACCGTAAAAACCTTAAGACAAACGCCTCTCTTAAAAGAAGAGAAGCCGCTCACCGGACGATTCTTCAAAGGATTAAATCCGAAAGCCAAAGCAGGAGTCTCATCTTTCTCCTTGGATTTTTTTCTTGGTTTTTTTGTCAGTTGATTAATCGTCGGCATAAATTTTAAATGCTTACAGATAAAGTTATCAAATAAATTTTTGAATGTCAAATTATCTGGAGGAAGTTGTCGAGGGAAGCGGTTGCCCCTTGACCGGCAATGAGACTAAAGATAAAAAAAGTCGCGCTGAACAAAGGAATTATCCCGACAAAAATAAGGTAAAAAAACAATAAAGAAATAATCAATCCGTTTCTCTGTAAAAAGTCTTTGACGTTATTCATGGAAACAGGCAGAAGGCTGAAAAGAATATGCGAACCGTCCAAAGGAGGAACGGGAATCAAATTAAATATCGCCAAAAGAACATTGATGAAAACAATCCCGGCGAACATTGAAGCAAGAGCAGGAGACTGGCCGGCTATGTCCGGGAAAAACCGTAAAATCAAGCCAAAAAATAAAGCGATCAATAAATTTGAGCCCGGTCCGGCGAAAGAAACTTTTAAATCTCCCCATTTTTGGTCTTTGAAGTTAAAAGGATTGACCGGAACCGGCTTGGCCCAGCCAAAAAGAAAAGGGCTCTTGGTGATAACCAATAGTAAGGGAACCAGAATGGAGCCGATCGGATCTATGTGGCTTATGGGATTTAGCGTAAGACGGCCGGCGTTTTTAGCTGTAGTATCGCCAAGCTGATAAGCCATTAAGCCATGAGAAACCTCGTGGATGACGATTGAGAATATTAAAATCGCAACAAAAAATAACCATTCAAACATATTAGAAGCTAAAAATTAAAAATGAAAAATTAAAAACAACAGCTAAAAATTTAAAAAAATATCAATTTGTAAATTTAAGTATAACAAAAAATTTACAAAAAACAAAACATATGATAACATCAAAAAGGTAATTAAAATAATCTAAATTTTCGCTCTATTTAATTGTTATTTTGCATTTTTCGTTTTGCATTTTACATTTGACTGAGCGAAGCGAAGGAACATGGCTAAACAATGCGTTATCTGCGAAAAAAGTTCAACGATGGTCGGACATATGAACAAGCTTAGGGGTAAATATAACCCGGCCCCGAAGACAAGAAAATACCCTAATTTACAAAGGGTTTTTGTTCCTGCCGGAATAAGCGATAAAAAATTCAAAGAATTTGGCGGAAAAAGAATAATGGCCTGCGCCAAATGCATTAAATCAATGGGTCGCCCAAAATAATTTTTAACCCGCTAAAATCTCGGCGGGCTATAGTATAATGGTAGTATTTGCCCTTGGGGTGGGTAAGACCCCGGTTCAAATCCGGGTAGCCCGACACTTCAACAAAAACATCCGATCAATCCAAACAAAAAATCGTTCTGATAATTCGGAACGATTTTTTTGTGATGGTCCTGCTCAAATGTATGTTGACGTCAGACGTCAACATAGACGATTCTTGACCCTCAATTAATTTTTATTTTCCAATTCCGTAGATGTCCGACATCCATCATTACATCCATCATTGCATCCATCATCAGTCCATCGTCCACATCCATCATAAACAGGCATTGTAAACTGCGGAAACTGCATAAATAAAAAAACTGAAGAATTAAATTCCCCAGCTATTTGATTAACTTCGCGACGCCTTTTCAATCTTAACCCATTTTTTAACCATTTCAATTTCGTGTTCCAGTATTTGAAGCAGATCATCGCAAGAATTAATGTGTCCCGGGTCAATATGCTCTCGAATACTGCAAGCCAAATGGCGCGCATTCCTAATATTCGTAGCAAGACCTGATTCCGCCTCCATACCCTCTAAATCACCGAATAAATCCTCTTCTCTCCGTTTTTTCATCCTATCTCTTTCGTATTCCTTGAGAATACGCACAATATCTTCCTTTTCCATGGCCCTCCCCAATCTCTCTATTTCTTCTTTAATTTTACGCACTAATTTCTCTGATGGTTCCGGTACCTCTCTGATGTCTTCACCTTTTTTCATTTTTTTGATTTTTTCGTTTTTTTTAAAATAGATTATCTGAAAGCCATTCGGGCCTGATTTTCTTTTGTTTTTAATTTTTAAGGTCCTCCTTCAGATCACGTTAAGTAAACCAAATCGCTTAAATTTTGTCAAATTTTCTTCAAACAAAAAATCGTTCTGATAATTCGGAACGATTTTTTGTTAGGGTCCTGCTTGAGTAAATAATTCTAAAAATAAATTCCATGTGGGTGCCCAAGTTCCAGCCCAAGGGCTGAAATCATATCCGGCTCCCGAAGAAAAAGTTTGTAATAAAAAATTTACCGAGCAGAACCATATTGATTATAAATTAAAATAACTTTTTTTCAAATTAGAGATCCAGCGCTTTTACCAGCTGTTTAATCATGGAAACAACGACCGGAGGCGGCATCAGACTGTAAGAATCGATTCCTTCTTCGTCCTTGACTACCCAAGGCCTTTCCTTAACGCTTATTTCCTTAGTCCCCTCCTTTACCTCGCAGACATATTCCGGAGTAAGCTCGTAAGCATCGGTGTTTTCCTCCGCTTTATCAACAGGAACGCAATTTCTTAAAAAAACTTTTGGCGCGCCGTACAAAGAAAGAGCCTGTTTCATTAAAGCCTCGTCCTTTTCCAGCCTCTCCCTTATCGGCTCTATCCCCAACTCATCTCCTTCTTTTTGAACCATTACCGCGCCATTGCAGGCGGGATTATCGCACATTAAATAAAATTCTTTTTTTTCTTCGTCATATCCTATTTTAGAAGTAACCAACAGTTTTAAATTCCTTGAAGTCTGACAGACGGGACAAATTCTTCTCCATTTGATTCTCTCGTCTATTACTATCCCCGGAACGTCAATAAGAACAAAAACGTCTTTGTCATCCCTGTATCCGATCAAGTCCCTGAAAAACAAAGAATAAGAAATTTGGTCAAGATCCCTCGGAAAACCGTCTATGAAAAGGGTTCTCTTCGGCTTCTTGCTGATTTCCTCTTTTACCAAAGTCAATATTAATTCCGTGGACAGCAATTTCTTGGTGCTTCTGGTTTCCAAAGAAGAAATTATTTCTTCCAAGGGTAAAAATCCCCGGTAGTTATTTCTCAAAAATTCCACCAATTCTTTTTTCTGATTTTCATCTTTCAGTTTTGAGTCCAATGTTCTTATGATATCGCCTATGGAAAGATGCTCTATCTTGTCAGGGGCTATGAGCTCGGCGAACATTTTAGAATAAGTTCCCTTACCGGAACTTTTTTTACCCATAAGGTAAACGATGAAGGTATTTTTCTCAAGATAATCCCTTAATTTTTTTATTTCCGGACCTGCTTTGGCTTCAAAATAAAGCTTCCTCTCTTCAGAGTCAGTTAAGTTAAACTTCTTATCCAAACCTTCTATTTTTGTTTTAAATATTGGAAAATCCATAATTTGAAAATTGGTTATTGAGAATTGATAATTTTAAAATTATTTCCGTCAGAAATAATTTTAATGTCGCCCTGTTGGTCTGTTCTTAAAACTCTTATACCATATTTATTTAAGATATCCAAAGTCCCTTGACTGGGATGACCGTAAGTATTTCCAGCTCCAACCGAAATAACAGCTGTTTCCGGAGAGACAGCTGTAAGCAACTCTTCCGATGTTGAACTATTGCTTCCGTGATGAGCAATCTTCAAAACATTTGCCTTCACATCTGCCCCGCTTCCGATAATTTTCTTTTCAGCCGTCTTGCTGATATCGCCAGTAAAAAGAAATGAATTTTGGCCGAAAACCGCTTTGATAACAACGGAACTGTTATTAAAATTAGCCAACTCCTGTCCTTGAAGATTCTCCAAGGGGCTTAAAACTTCCATCGGAACATCGCCGGCGCTGATTGATTGTCCGGCTTGAGCGATGAAAACTTCCGCTTTTTCTTTTCTCAGAGCCTTCAGCCAATCGTCATATTCCCCTCTTTTCTTATCGGACGCCACGCCTGTCCACAAAATCTTTTCCACCCTGTATGATTTTAAAACCTCAATTAATCCGTCTAAATGGTCGTAATCGGGGTGAGTCAAAATAACCAAATCAATGGTCCTGTCCCAAAAAGGCATCTCCTTTCCCAATTTTTCCAAAACAGTTGAATCCGGACCTCCGTCAATTAAGATTTGTTGATTGCCGGGCGTTTCAATAAAAATGCTATCTCCTTGTCCGACATCAAAAAAATCAACTTCAAATAATTGAGGTCTGCTCAAATCCCAAACCGCCAGCCAGGCCAAGGCATCGACAAAAATCAAAAAACCAAAAATTCCCAAAATAATTTTCCTTGAACCTTCTTTCATAATTTCCATATTACCACAAGATGACAAAAACCGCCTTTCGGCGGTTTTTGTGAAAAGAATATTCTTTTTCTGCAATTTACTTCTGCGATTTACTTTTTCGCGCCCATAATTCTGAACATCTTTGTTCCGCATTTTGGGCAGACGCCTGTCATCGCTGATCTCTTCATCCCTCCTTTGCCTTTCATATCAACTTCTTTTGCGTCTTTCATTTCTCTTTTAGCTTTACATTTTACACAGTATGCTTCCATATATTTAGTTGTGTTTTACTTTGTATGTGCTTTTAGAAACGATCGACCTTTTGGTTAGAATTCTTAACATCTTTATTCTACCTTAATTACTTCTCCTCTTCAACCTCTTTAATTGCCCCAACAGGACAAATGTCTTTTCCTCCGCTCTGTTCCAATAATTCATTGTTGACTACTTTTGCCTTCCCATATCCCGATTTTTCCTTATCGTTTTCAAATTCAGTTCCACCAGTAGAGACGCAAGCTCCGCAAGAAACGCATTTATCTTCATCTATTATGTATTTTTTTGACATATTTTTTTAATTAATTTTAATTATTAATTATCATCAGACTAAATCTATTCCGCTAATTTTTGAAATATCCGAGGTCAATGCCCTCAAATCATTTCTATCTAATTTATAGACATCGTCTTTCCCACAGGCCCCGGCTACCATCTTTATTTCTTCAGTGCAGTTCTTAATGTAATTGGCTATTTTTTGAGCTGCTTCATCAACATTCAAGTTCTTTCTCAATTCCTGGTCTTGAGTGGCTATTCCTTTGGGACACTTTCCAAAATAACACATTTTGCAATAAGCGCAACCCATCGCCACCAATAAAGGCATGCCAATAAAGACTGCGTCAGCTCCCATCGCCAAAGCCTTAGCGAAATCAGCTCCCTTGCTCAATCCTCCGCCGATCCATAATTCCTGTTCCGCGCCTAAATTATCCAAAGTTTTTCTGGCTATTCTTAAAGCAGCTAAAGCCGGGATGCCGAAATCATTAAGCATGATTTCCGGCGCGGCGCCTGTTCCTCCTTCTATTCCGTCTATAGCAATAACATCCGGCCCTGCTTGGACAGCCAATTTTACATCATTTTCCACGTCGCCGGCTCCCAGCTTTATAACAATCGGCACTCCGCCTGAAAGCTCTCTCATCCAGTCAACTTTTTTCTTCAAATCCTCAATACTGTTAATGTCTGAATGATAAGGAGCGGAATGAACATCTTTGCCTTTTTCAACCATTCTTATTTCAGCGATCTCATCAGTCACTTTTTCTTTAGCCAAAAGTCCTCCTTGTCCGGGCTTGGCTCCTTGGCCTATTTTTATTTTAAGGACATCTGCCTGTTTCAAAACCTCTTCTGTGATTCCAAAACGGCCGGTGCTGTATTCTACTATCAATTTTTTAGCCAATATTCTGCTTTCAGGAAGCATTCCCCCCTCTCCTGTGCTTTTCAGCGCTCCGACCATGGTTGAGGCCTTAGCCATGGCGTTTTTGGCCTCACGGCTCAAAGCGCCGAAAGACATTCCGCCGAAAATAATCGGCGTTTCAATTTCCAATGGTCTTTTGCTCTTTTTCCCAACAATTGTCTTAGCGTTTATTTTGTCTCTAAAATAATCCACCGGCCTTTTTGTTAATTGAGCCGGAACGAAAACCAAATCGTCAAAACTTATTTTGCCGAGCTTATCGGTCCGGCCGCCGGAGACAGGAACCTTTTCGGTTCTGTCCTTAACTTGTTTAACCCATTCATTTGCCATATTTTTAGTATTAATTAGTTAGTATTAAGCAACGACTATTAAGTATTTGAAATTGTAGCACAAAACCCATTTCATTTCAAAATCCAAAATAAAAAAGGAGAGAAAATCCCCCCCCTACGCCTTCCCTTGCTTGCTAACTGATTTTTCATTCGCAGATTCAATAGCTTTCTCGGCAAATTCAATGGCCTTTTCGCGAGAATCAAAGCCAAGCCCTTTAAATGTTATTTCATCATTGATTTCGACGCAATATCCCCATCTACCATCACCTTTTCCTCTAGATTCACTCCAAGGACTGTAAACGTGGATATTGTAACGACTCACCTCTTTCACGAATTCAAGTTGATGTTTGTCAATTTCCTTCTTTCCGGCCCTCAGAGCGTCCTTGATGCTAAGAAAACCCTTTAGCGAGGGAACTCCGCTGTGGGGAATTTTGGGAAACACCCCTTCCTCCGAAGAATTAAAAAAATAAACGTCAAATTTATCAATGCCATCATCACGTTCGCTTATTATCGTTATTTCCTTACCTTTATATTTTGTACCTTTATGTTTTTCTGCCTTTTTCATCTTTAATTTTTAATATTTTTAAATTTTTTAATTTTATCTGTAACTTTAACTTTTTTAATCTGGATATTTCCTTGTTAAAGACAATTTCTATGCCAGATAATATCACAAGACAAGAACACCTGTTAAATATTTTTCGTAATTTTACAACCAACCTTGTTAATCAAAATTTTTAATAAAATAAATAAGGGAGTTGACATTATTCACCCCTGTGAGAAATGTCAACTAAGCCTATTCACAATGACAACCTCGTTTTAAAGCGGGAGGCTGAAGATGCCGATGAGACTCTTGTTAAACAATTTTTAGTTGAGGATATTTTTTTCTTATTTTTTCTTTTTCTGCTGATTTAAGACCACTAAGATAAAGGTTGCCATTCATTGTTTCGGGCAAAACAAGTCCTTCTGCTGATTTAAGTCCGCTAAGATCAAGGTCGCTGTAATGAAATTTAGATCCGCCTTTCAAAAACTCTTCCCTCGTCGTGCTGATTTCCTCTTTAGAATATCCTGTTACTTCAGCAAGGTCGGATTTGATGTCTCTGTCCGCAAGTATTTCTTCAATCCTCGGATCCTTCTCGTAACCGAATCCTTTAATTTTTTCATCCAATTCGTAAAGAAATCTCAGATCTTCTTCTGTAAGCTCTTCCTTCTCTTTCGTCTTTCTGTCTACCTCTGTTAATCGCTTCATATCGGAAATTTTCTTTTCGTAATCTTTCTTGTCAGGAAATTCCTCTAACTTCTCCTTAACGACATCATTGATGTAGGGATCAAGATTCTGCTCGGGCGCGATTCCCCACACTTCAGCTATTTTTCCATTTTCCATCCTGATGGCTACCCGAGGAACGGTCGGTTTGCCGTCTTTGTCATTGGAATAATAAACATAAAATTCACCTCCTTTAAGTTGAGCTCTTGCTGTTTCCTCTCCTGCCGTGCACCAGCCTGTGCCGTGCCCCTGTAATGAACCTACTAAACGCTTTAAAGTTTCTTCTCCAGGATTTTGACAATATTTAACCCATTGTCCTTCAGTTGTAAGTAATTCATTTTGTTCGGCCGGAGTGACTTTTTCAATAGCGTAAGCGTAAAGTTTGCCGAAGTTTTCACCCTGAATGATTTTCTGCAATTCAGCATTTTCTCTCTCTCCTGAAATCTCTTCTCTCCCTACCTTTTTAACAATGATGTCCATTACGCAAGACAAAGCTTCTCTGTCCAAATCAGGAAACGGAGCTACCGTGTCCTTTCTTCTCTTGGCAAAGGCTTTCTTCTCCTTGTCAAAAGTAGAAAGATTCAATATGCTTCTAAAAACCCAATACTTTGCCCAGGTCGGGTAAGGGGCGTCCGAAGAGCAAAGATAATCAACCCAATTGTCAAAAGTTGACTCTTGATCTCTGACAATAACTTCTATCGCCTGCTTTCTTAACTCCTCGGTAATTTCAATGTCTCCATGTCCTCGTTCGCGGGCCAATCTCTGTTGATTCTCAAAATAACTTTCCGGGACATCTTCGGGCTTGATGACATATTCCCTATGATAGGATTTCTTGAGGCGTTCAAAAACTTTCGGATCTTTGTGATATCCGTGTGTCTGCTCAATAACCTTAAGAAACTCAGCGATTCTTTCTTCCTGACTGACAGGATTCTCTTTGTTCACAGGGATATCGTTGTATTTTCCTTTTAAAAATTTTTCTCCTGAAAAT
>PEWS01000026.1 GCA_002779355.1 Candidatus Nealsonbacteria bacterium CG07_land_8_20_14_0_80_39_13
TTTAAATTTTTCCGAAAGAAAAATTTATTACATTGCGGGACATGGATTCGCCCGGTCATTCGACCGGGCGTCAGGTCGGATGACCTGACGAATCTTCAAAGGGCGGTGTCCTATCCCTAGGTACGCTTATGCCATTTAGTATCCAAGGCTGCGGGACCTGGATTCGAACCAAGATGACCGCCTTCAAAGGGCGGTGTCCTACCATTAGACGATCCCGCAAAATGCTTTATTGCTTATTCTTATCCATTTGATGAACGGCGTCAATGATTGCCAGCTCCAGCGGAAGCTGGGGAATGGCGGAGTATTTTGTTTTGCCTCCGGCTTCAAGAAAAATATTGACTATGTTTTTTAATTCCTCCTCGGTAAATTTCTTTATTTGGTCTTGTATTTTTTTCAAATCTTCTTTCGTCAGCTCAATTATATTTTTATCCTCCTCGCTCCCCTCTCCCATTATCTTTAAAATCAGCGCTTGTCTTAAATAATTAATCAACGCCTTAGAAAATTCTTCAATATCTAAACTGGCCTCAAGAGTTTTGTTTAAAAATTTTATGGCTTCAAGAGTTTTCTTTTGGCTGATCAGATCAACAAAATCGCTGATGATGCTCACTTCAACAAATCCGAGTATTTCCTTAATGTCCTGGGTTTTAATCTCAATTCCCTTTTCATCTTTAACGGAAAAAGCCAGAACTTGATTCAACAACCCTTCAGCGTCTCTTATGGCTCCGCCTGAATTTAAAGCGATCAGTTTCAGAGCTGTTTTTTCAATTTTTATGTTTTCTTTTTCACAAAGCGTTTCCAGTCTGCCGGTGATTTCCGGAACAGTCAATTTTCTGAAATCAAATCTTTGACATCTTGAAATTATAGTCGCCAGCATTTTATGGCTTTCAGTGGTGGCCAGAATAAAAACAGCGTGAGACGGCGGTTCTTCCAGTGTTTTCAAAAGAGCGTTGGTCGCTTCTTTGGTTAATTGGTGGGCTTCGTCAATGATGAAAACCTTATATTTTGATTTTGTCGGAGTGAATTTTACGCCTTCTTTCAATTCTTTCATCTCGTCTATTCCTCTGTGGGAAGCAGCGTCAATCTCAATCAAGTCCATTGATCGGTCGTTCATAACTTCAAGACAGGAATTACATTTATTGCAAGGCTCAAACTGGCCTTCTTTTCTATTTTCACAATTAAGAGCTTTTGCCAAGAGGCGGGAGATGGTTGTTTTTCCGCTTCCCCTCGGTCCGGAAAAAAAATAAGCGTGAGAAATCATTCCCGCTGAAATTGCATTGGTGATTGTTTTGACGACATGTTCCTGGCCGACTATTTCCGCAAAAGTCTGTGGCCTATATTTTCTATATAAAACTACCATATTATTTTTTGAAGACGATGTATTTGTAGCCGATGAAATTCCAAATCATGGAAATCATCGTGGCGGCTAACTTTACCATATTCATCCAAAGCCCGGAAGAAAGTCCGAATAACGGCGCAAACAGGCCTGTTCCGGCGACAATAATTCCTGTGTTGATGATGGTTCCGACTATGCTGACGGCCAAGAATTGGAGAAATACCTTGCCACTGCCTTCTTTAGTTTCAAATGTCCAAATTTTATTCCAGAAATAACTGTTGATTACGGCGCAGGAAAATGAGATTGCGTTTAAGGGAGCGATATCCCAGCCCCCGGTGATGCCGGTTATCTGGACCAGGAGGTTGAGAACCCCGAAATCAATCAGGGTATTCAGAACTCCTATTTCCACGAATTTGGCGAATTGGAAAAGAAACCTTCCCATAAATCCGGCAACGATCGTTCCTAGGGCAAAAAGAATCGGAAAGATAATCGGCAGAACCCAGGAGAAATCTTCAATGGAGCTGAATTTCTTCAACTCTTCTATCTGGGGATTTTTTACCACGAACAGAAGAAACCAGCTGGAAATTTCACCGCAGATGAGCGCGGAGATTATATCCGTCTTCCTGATTTGTATTTTTTCAAATTTCATATTTTTTTAATTGCTTAATTTTTTTGATCGCCTAATTGTTTTAATTACCGATAATATCACTTTACTAGAAAGAAGCCCTGTTGACAAGATATTATGATTTGATAATCTTAAATAGTCGGCTTAAGTAAGATAATTTAAAAAAAATATGTTCACAATAAAAAAAGAGGAAGAAGAAAAGGAAGGGTGCGGTTGCGATGAATGCGATAAATGCGGGGGATGTTGTCCTAAATAAAACTCTTAAGGGAAAGGGATTATTTCAAGCGTAAAACGCAATCCGCCGGTTGGTGGAGAAAAACAAAAATCTCTTTCCTTGAAAGAGATTTTTTGTTTAAATAATAAATACGGTCTGGTACTCAAGTAGCCGGAGAGCGGTCTGCAAAACCGTCAACAGGGGTGCAATTCCCCTCCAGGCCTCATGACAAAAATTCATTCCGATATTCTGGATCTGATCGGCGGAACGCCACTGGTAAGAATAAATAAACTAAATCCGAATAAAAAAATTCAGCTTTATGCTAAGCTGGAAAGTTTTAATCCCGGAGGATCAATCAAGGACAGGACAGCTCTTTTTATGATTGAGGGGGCTGAAAAAAGAGGAGAGCTTACAAAAGAAAAAATAGTCATAGACGCAACAAGCGGAAATACGGGAATCGGTTTAGCCTTGGTTTGCGCCGTAAAGGGATATAAAGTATCTTTAGTGATGTCAGAAGGTGTAAGCGAGGAAAGAAAGAAAATTTTAAAAGCTTTCGGCGCGGAATTAATTTTTACCGCAAAAGAAAAGGGAACTGACGGGGCGATTGAGAAGGTTTATGAAATGGCCAGAGAAGGCAAAGAATATTGGCTGGCTGACCAATTCAATAATCCTGATAACATTCTGGCTCATTATAAGGGAACCGGTCCGGAAATTTGGCGGCAGACAGAGGGGAAAATTACTCATTTTGTAGCCGGCATGGGGACATCCGGAACGTTGATGGGCGCAGGAAAATTTCTGAAAGAGAAAAATCCGAGCATAAAAATTATCGGCGTTGAACCTCATCTAGGTCATAAAATTCAAGGATTGAAAAATATGAAGGAGGCTTATAAGCCTGGAATTTTTAATAAAAATATCTTGGACGAAAAAATAAATGTTAACGATGAAGACGCCTACAAAACAACCAGAAGAATGGCAAATGAAGAGGGAATTTTAGTTGGCATGTCTTCCGGCGCGGCGATGTTCGTCGCTCTTCAAAGAATCAAAGAATTGAAAAATGGTTTAGTGGTAGTTCTTCTCCCTGACACAGGAGAGCGCTACCTAAGCACTAAATTATTTGAAGATTAAAAAGTATGTTGGAATTATACAATACCTTAACACGGGGAAAACAATCTTTTAAACCCTTAAAAAAGGGTAAGGTCGGACTTTATTCCTGCGGACCGACGGTTTATAGTTTCGCTCATATAGGAAATTTTCGTTCCTATGTTTTTGTTGATATTCTTCGTAGATATTTGGAATACAGCGGATATAAAGTGGATCACATAATGAATCTTACTGATATTGACGATAAGATGATTAAACGTTCAGGGGAAGAAGGAATCACATTGAAAGAGCTCACGGAAAAATATAGTCGAGAATTCTTTAAAGATCTAGAGTCTCTAAACATCAAAAAAGCAGGAGCTTACCCTCGGGCGACAGATTTCATTGAAGACATGATTAAGGCGACTGAAATATTGGAAAAAAAAAGATTTGCTTATGAAAAATTAGGGAGTGTTTATTTTGACATCTCAAAATTGAAAGATTACGGAAAATTATCAGGAATTAACCTTGAGGGGATGAAAGCCGGGGCTCGAGTTGATTTGGACGAATACGAGAAAGACCATCCTGGAGATTTTACCCTGCTGAAAAGAAGCTCTCTGCAGGAATTGAAAAGAGGGATATTTTTTGAATCAAAATGGGGAAAATTAAGGCCGGGCTGGCATCTTGAGTGTTCTGTCATGAGTATGCATTATCTGGGAAAAACTTTTGATATACACACCGGTGGGATTGATTTGGTTTTTCCCCACCACGAGAATGAAATAGCCCAAAGCGAGGCTTTGACCGGCAAAAAGTTTGTTAATTATTGGCTTCATAACGAGCACCTTCTGATAAACGGTCAGAAAATGAGTAAGTCTTTAGGAAATGTCTACACATTAAGGGATTTGCTTGAGAAAGGTTTCTCCGCTCAAGTTATCCGTTACTTTCTCATCAGCGTTCATTATAGACAAAGAGCGGATTTGTCTTTTGAGAAATTGGAAGCAGCTAAGAATTCTCTGGATAGAATAAATAGTTTTGTCGGAAAACTTAATTTACAAATTAGCGGGAATATGGCTGGAGATGGCGTAAATGATGCCGGAGAAATCGACGTCTTAATCCGCGAATATTCGCAAGAATTTAAGGAAGCAATGGATGATGATTTGAATACTCCGAATGCCCTGGCGATATTATTCAGCTTAATAAAGGCAATAAACAAATTTGAAAGCATTGATAAGAAAACGGCTATCCAAATTTTGAATTTGATTAAAAAGTTTGATTCTGTATTTGGCTTAAATCTTTTGGAACCGGCTGAAAAAACAACAGAACTCCTTATTCCCGAGAATGTCTCAGAGCTTGTTCGGCAAAGAGAGATAGCCCGCAAAGAAAAAGACTGGGAAAAATCAGATGAATTGCGCGAGGAGATAAAAATACTCGGTTATCAGGTGGAAGACACGCCACAAGGGCCGAAGTTATCAATATAAATTATAAATATTTATGAAGAAAAAAACATATATGGATTATGCGGCGACAACGCCGGTTGATAAGCGCGTTTTAAAAGCGATGTTGCCATTTTTTTCTGAAAAATTCGGCAACACGATGTCCTTGCACAGTTTCGGTCAGGAAGCGAAAGAAGCGCTGGAAGAAAGCAGGGTGGTTGTCGCCGGTTTGATGAATGCCCTGCCTGAAGAAATAATTTTTACCGCTTCGGCTACGGAAAGTAATAATCTATCCATGAAGGGCGCTGCTTTTGCCAATAAAAATAAAGGAAATCATATTATAATATCAGCTATTGAGCACCATTGTGTTTTAGAAAGCGCAGAATGGCTTGGGAAGCAGGGTTTTGAAATAACTAAGTTGAAAGTTGATAAATACGGGTTAATTGATTTAACCGAACTGGAGAAAGAAATCAAAAAAGAGACAATTCTGGTTTCAATAATGCATGCTAATAACGAAATAGGGACCGTAGAACCGATTGAAGAAATTGGAAAAATCTGCCATGAAAAAGGAGTCCTTTTTCATACGGATGCAGCTCAATCTCTCGGAAAAATCCCCATTGATGTAAAGAAAATGAATATAGATCTGTTGACCGGCTCTTCCCAGAAAATGTATGGCCCGAAAGGAGCAGCTTGCTTATTTATCAGAAAAGGAGTAAAAATTGAACCTATGTTGCATGGTGGCGGACACGAATTCGGTTTAAGGCCATCAACGATCAATTTGCCGGCAATAGTTGGCTTTGCCAAGGCCTGCAATATCTGTAGAAAAGAAATGATTTATGAAGGAGCAAGAATAAGTAAACTAAGAAATGAACTTATCGGCGGGGTTTTAAAAAATATTCCCGATGCTCTTTTGAATGGCCATCCCGAAAAAAGGCTTCCTAATAATGCTAATTTTTGGTTTAAATTTGTGGAAGGAGAGTCTTTGGTTTTCCAGCTTGACTTCTCCTGTATAGCCGCATCCACCGGTTCAGCCTGCTCTTCTGCCCAATTAACAGCCAGCCATGTCCTTTTGGCTCTTGGATTAAAGCCGGAACAAGCCCATGGTTCATTACGATTGACGCTGGGAAGATGGACGAAAGAAAAAGATGTCAAATATGTCTTAAAAGTTTTGCCGGAAATTATAAAAAAATTAAGAGAGATTTCTCCATTTAAAAAATGAGTATCTACAGCAAAAAAGTCATCAATCATTTTCAAAACCCGCATAATTGCGGGAAGATAAAAAATCCCGACGGGATCGGCAAAGTCGGAAATATCGTCTGCGGAGACGTAATGTATCTTTATATTAAAATTGGAAAAAACAAGAAGAAAGAGGAGATAATTAAAAATATAAAATTTGAGACATTCGGATGCGTTGCCGCCATCAGCACCAGTAGCGTTGTCACTGATTTAGTTATGGGAAAAACATTGGACGAGGCCATGAAGCTGGAGAAAAATAATGTCATTAATTCCTTAGAGGGTCTTCCTCCGATAAAAATCCACTGTTCTATTTTAGCGATAGACGCCTTATCGGAGGCGATTTACGATTATCTTTCAAAAAACAAACGGCTAATTCCTGAAGAGCTGGCGAAAAAACATGAAAGAATAGACAAAGAAAGGCATTCGGTTGAGGAAAAACATAAGGATTGGGTGGAAAAAGAAGAAAAAATGTTCAACAAATAAAAAAGCGAGGTTGATTTCTCGCTTATTGTTTTATGTTGCGCTGCGGTTCTTCTAACATTATTTCCTTTAACACTTCCGACATTTCTTTATTTAACGCTAGCAGAGAATCTCTTATTCTTTTTAGTATCGGCAAGTGTTTTACGATTTTCTTACTGGTTTCTTCTGCATTTTCAGGAAGTGTTGATGCTGCCAAAAGAATAGCAATGGAGGCGCAGGTTTCTGGGCTTCTTCCTCCCGTAATTCCTTTATCTCTCCCCCTCTTCAAGATTTTTTTCGCCAAAGAAATAATATTTCCTGAAAAATTTAATTCTTCGCCAATACGTTGAGCGTGACATTCGGCCAGATCAATTACCTTAAAATCAAGCCCGTAACCACTAAAGCCTTTGGAGATTTTTTTTGCGCTACGCAATATTTCTTTTTTATTTGTGCCAGATAATTGCGAAATTTCTTTAAGGGTCTTTGGTATACGTCGCTTTTTAAAAATCAGATAAAAAATTGCAGCAACAGCCGCTTCGACGGTGGATCCCTTAATGAGCCTCTCCTTTTGCGCTTTTCTATATAAGGTGGCGCACTCTTCTTTGATATCCTTAGAAACATTAAGGCGCGCAAACATTCTTTTGATTTCAGGCAGAGCATCTTTCGAAAAGTTCCTATCGGAAGAATTAGATATTATTTTTTGCAACTTTCTTATTCTTCTTATATCTTCGGAGGCAGGGTCTCTATAGTCCCCAATTTGCGTTTCCATGCCAAAGTTTACCCTTGATTTTTCCATGGGGTTTCCTGTCCGCTGTTTACGCTGATTAGTATCTCTGCTGTCGCCTTGAAACTCTCTCCATTCCGGGCCGTGGTCAAACATTTTTTCCTCAAGAACAAATCCGCATTCAACGCATATCCGTTCACCATGTTTATAATCGGTGATTATTCCCGTTCCCTTGCATTCGGGGCAAAATTTCCCTTCGGCATCAGAATTATTCGGTGTATCAGCCATTGTTAAGGTTTTCTGATGTTATGAAACCACAAATCCGCCGACTAATCAAGAAAAATTAGGGAAAACAGGAGACCCCTGGGGTCTACAGTTTTGAATTTGAGCCTACCGGAGTGGACGCCCTGCAGGACGGCAGAACGCCCTGCAGAATTAAAAATAAAAAACTCGAAGCTCAATGACTCCGAGTAAGATAAATTTATTTTATGGGGCAAGCTTTGCTTGATAATGCTTTCGCTTGCTCTGTTCCTTTTCTGCTGTCTTGGAAGATACAATACGATGCAAGTAAGGAAAACAGCGAGAAAAAAGTAACCGCAAAAGTGGTGGCTATAACTAAATAGCCGACAGAAGAAAACTTGTGCGTATTCAGAGCTACCAATAAAAGCGCCGATAATATTGCAGATACGACGAAGGCTATTACCCAAATTTCAGACGATTTTTTATCTTTTTTCGTGGCCTCCAATTTCTCATCTATGGCTTTTTTAAGGTAGGCTAACCTTGCTTCCTTAAACCCATTTTCCTTCGCCATATTTATCAATAATCCTTTCGCCTGTTCGTAGTCTGGAAATTCATATTCTTTATCATTCAAAACACCTGCGAGAGATACCTTTAATATCCACTTATCGGTGGGCTTCTCGATATCAGTGTCCGTAGAACCATCACAGCAGAATCTCAAACCGACTGAAACTTCAAGTTCTGCACCCCCTTTTTGATAAAGAAGCTTGATCTCCTCTTCCTTAATCCTTTGTTCTTCTATACATTTTTCTCTTTCTGGAGCTATTTTCCTGGCTCTTTCATAATCTTCAATTTCTTCCACCTCTTTCTTTATCAGCTCATGGACTTCTTTGATTATTCCTTCTTCTGTCCCTATTGTAATTTCCTTTGCATTTACTGCAATTTCATTTCCTGGCATTTTTGTTTTCATCTTTTTTCATTCAAGGCTTTCGTTTCTTTCTGAATTCAATTTTTAAAGTTCTTTGAAAGCCTTTGTCCCCTTCTTTTGTTATATGATTGAGGACAACCCTATCCAAGCATTTTCATCGATCATGCGTCAAGTAAAATCGGTAATGTGCACACACATATGGCGGTTTTCTCCAAGATAAATTACCATCTTGGATA
>PEWS01000027.1 GCA_002779355.1 Candidatus Nealsonbacteria bacterium CG07_land_8_20_14_0_80_39_13
AAAGAGTATTTTGCTTGGCGGCGAACGTTAGCGAGCAGTGGCGGGGCGGCTTCCTTTGTTCAGGAATTTTTGATAAAGTAGGTTCGAGCGCAGTCATATAGATACTCAGCAAAAAATATGCCGGAGTAACTCAGCGGTAGAGTAGCTGTTTCGTAAATAGCAAGTCGCGAGTTCAAATCTCGCCTCCGGCTCACCTTTAAGGCGCCGATAAGCGCTAATATTAAGCTGATTTCCGCAGATATGCGTAGCGGATAATCCGAAAGGAGCTTGGCTCCCTTTTATTTGCTTAGAAAATTGACATTGATATGGTTGTGCGGTATTATTTCTGTATGTAAATCTACGCTACCCTACGCGCTCTTTTAAATTTTAAACGGCCTTAATATTCGGAATGTCCGGAATGGTCAGAATAAATTAAAAAGAGAAAGATGAAGGTAAAAATATAAAAATTAAAAATATAAAATATAAAAATAAAAATCTAAAAAAATGAACGCACGGGTAATGATTGCAAGAAGGAGAAAAAGAATTAAAGGAAAAACAGAAACAGGAGGGGGTTGCGGATGGACAGGGCTTCTTAAAAAAGATCCAAACAGACGTCATCTTCGTGCCTGAACAAACCCCTTGGAGAACCATTCTTTTATCGGCTCTTCTTTTTTTGCTTTAAGTTTTGCGGAAAAAATGATAAGCTGTATTTATATTAAGGTATGGAAAATTTGAAAGAAAAACAAGAGAAACAGGAAGAGCTGCAAAAAAGAATCCTCGCGCTTGAGGACTGTCTTTGACGTTGAGAAAAAGAAAAACATGATAATTGAGATGGAAAAAGAAACCCTGTCTCCTAATTTTTGGGAGAGAAGGGAGGACGCAGTCAGGATCAGTCAGGAATTATCCCAGTTGAAAGAGGATGTGGCGGAAATGAATTGCCTGAAAGAGGATTTTGAGATAATAAGGGACTTAGGCGAAGAATTAGAGCTGGAAAAATTGGAAAAGAGAATAAAAGAAAAAGAAAAAATGCTTTTTCTTTCCGGAAAGTATGACAAGGGCAACGCCTTCCTGACTATTTATTCCGGGGCAGGCGGACAGGATGCGCAGGATTGGGTGGCTATTCTGTTGAGAATGTATGAAAAATATTGTTCCCGCAAGAATTTTAAAGTAAAGATTTTGGATCAGGCCTTCGGAGAAGGAGGCGGGCCGGAAGGAAGAATTGGAGTAAAGCAAGTTTCTTTAGAAATTATCGGTCCATACGCCTACGGTCTTTTAAGAGGAGAAATGGGAGTTCATAGGTTGGTCAGGATTTCTCCTTTTTCTTCTAAATCTTTAAGGCACACCTCATTTACTTTAGTGGAGGTTTTGCCCGAAGTGAAGGAAGCGGGAGATATGATTGTTCCTCCGGATGATTTGAGAGTTGATCTTTATCGTTCTTCAGGGCCGGGCGGGCAGAATGTCAATAAAAGAGAGACAGCAGTCAGAATAACTCATTTGCCGACAGGAATTGTTGTCGCCTGCCAATCAGAAAGGTTGCAGGGTTCAAACAAACAGAAAGCGCTGGAAATTCTTTATTCAAAACTTTATGAATTGAATAAAGATAACAAAAAAAAGGAGATGTCTGAAATAAAGGGAGGAAGGATTTCAGCTGAATGGGGAAGCCAGATAAGATCTTATGTCGTTCATCCTTATAAAATGGTAAAAGATTTAAGGACGGATGTTGAGACTTCCGATGTGGATAAAATTTTAGACGGGGGACTTGATGATTTCATTGAAGCGGAACTTAAATTACCTGCCCGCAATGCTGAATATAGCGATGCAGGCGGGAAAAGCTAAAAATGATAACATTTGAATCAGTAACAAAAGTTTATTCTTCTAAAAAATGCAAGGAGCCGATGAAGGCTTTGGACAATGTTTCTTTTGAGATAAAACCTAAGGAATTTGTTTCCATCGTCGGCAGGTCGGGTTCAGGGAAGACAACTTTATTGAAAATTATTCTGGCCGAGGAGAAGCCGACAGAGGGGGCGGTTTTTTTTGAAGGTTGCAATATCCATAAGCTGAAAATGAAAGGCCTTCCTTTCTATAGGAGAAAGATAGGCGCTATTTTTCAGGATTACAAGCTCCTTTGCTCTAAAACGGTTTATGAAAATATCGCTTTCGTGATGCAGGTTACCGGAGCCGGCGACGTGGAAATAAAAAAAGACGTTCCTAAGGTTTTGGAAATAGTCGGCTTAGCGGAAAAGTCCAACAACTATCCGGCTGAACTTTCCGGAGGAGAGAAGCAAAGAGTGGCCATTGCCAGAGCCTTGATTCATCGTCCGGAGGTAATTCTGGCCGATGAGCCGACCGGCAATTTAGACCCTTACAATGTCTTGGAAATTATCAATCTTTTAGTTAAGATTCAGGAGATGGGTACGACCGTTATTTTAGCCTCTCATAATAAAGATGTAGTTAATTCCATCGGGAAAAGGGTTATTACTTTAGAAAAAGGAAAAATAATAAGAGACGAAGAAAACGGAAGATTCATTCTATAATTTTTTTAATTTTTTAAATTTTTATGTTTGTTGCGATTAAGAGGGCTTTAAAAACAGGGTGGAAAAGTTTTTGTTGGAACATCGGCTCAACCATAGCCACTATTTTTGTTTTGACGATAACTCTTCTTATTTTCAGCTCTATATTTTTGATGAAAGATGTGAGCGATTTTATGATTTCAAAAGTTCAGGAAAAAGTTGATGTCTCTGTTTATTTTTTGGAAACAACGGATGATAAAAGTATTTCAAAGTTCAAGGAAGAAGTTTTGAAAATAAAAGAGATAAAAGAGATAAATTATGTTTCCAAGGAGCAGGTTCTGGCTGATTTTGAGGAGAGGCATAAAGGCGACCCTATTCTGATGAGCGCTTTGGAGGAAGTGGGAGGCAATCCTTTCTCTTCAGTCCTGAATATCAAGGCTGAAGAAATGGACCAGTATGAATCAATAAAAAATTCTTTGGAGAAAATTCCTTCCGAAGCCGTTGTTAAAAAAATAGATTATTTCCAGAGGAAGCCGATGATTGAAAGGATTGTCAATTTGACTAAGGCGGCAAGCAACGTCGGCATCAGTCTTTCAGTTGCTTTGGCGCTGATATCGGTTTTAGTGACCTTCAGCACAATCAGGCTGGCGATCTATAACAATAGAGAGGAAATAAAGATACAAAGATTAGTCGGCGCTTCCAATTGGTTTGTCAGGGGTTCTTTCTTGGCCGAAGGAGCTCTCTGCGGTTTCTTGGCGGCCGTCATTTGTTTATCCATAGTTGCTTTGCTTTCGTGGCTTCTTTCGCCTAAGATTGAATATTTCTTTTCCGGTTTGAATATTTATGAATTTTTTTGTCAAAAAATATGTTCATTGGCTTTAATTCAAATTTCCATCGGAGTAGGATTAGGGATAATTTCAGCTTTTATCGCCACCAGGAAACATTTAAAAATATGAAAATAAAATAATAAAATATGACTAAATATCTGACCAAAGAGGGTTTGGAAAAATTAAAAAAGGAATTGGATTATCTGAAAAACATTAAAAGAAAAGAAGTGTCCGCGGCCATTAAATATGCCGCTGATTTTGGCGACTTAAAAGAGAACGCCGCTTATGACGAAGCTAAAGACGCTCAAGGATTTGTGGAGGGCAAAATTTTGGAACTGGAGAGAGCCGTCGCCCAAGCCCATGTTATTGAAGCGATAAATAACGGCAAAATTCAAATAGGCTCAATTGTTTCAATCCGTTCTGGAGAAAGAGAAGATAGATTTCATATTGTCGGCCAGGAAGAATCGGATATTATGCAGGGGAAAATTTCGTATCAATCTCCTCTGGGGTCAGCTCTTATGGGCAAGACTGAAGGAGAAAAGGTTATCATTAAAATTGCGGAAAACAAGACTGAATATAAAATAATTAAAGTTGAATAATTTTTCAGGAAAATGAAAATTAATCTGCTGATTATAGGTTTTGCTACGGGATTTATAAGTTCTTTTTTGGGTATCGGCGGAGGGGTTTTTCTTGTTCCGGCCTTGGAGTATTTTTGGGGCTATAATTTTGAAAGAGCCATCGGCGCTTCCTTGGCCATAATAGCTCCGATTGTTTTGGCCGGATTGCTGTTCCATTTTTTGATAGAAGCCGAGAATATTAAGCTGGTGTTTGCCGCTTTTGCCGTTCTTGGTTCAATTATCGGAGCTAAGATCGGCGCTAATCTGGCTAACAAAATAGAGGACGGATTGCTGGCAAAAATTTTCTCTTTTGTTTTTGTTTTAGCCGGATTGAAGCTGACGGGAATAATTTGTTTTCCCATAGAACAAATTTTCAGTGAAAATATTTATCCGCTTCTGATTGTCTTAGGGCTGGCCGCCGGAATAATATCAGCTCTTTTCGGCATAGGAGAGGGACTGATAATTGTTCCGGGTTTAAGCCTTTTTTTCGGCTTTTCAATGCAGGAAGCCATAGCTACTTCTTTGGCTGTGATATTTCCAACGACATTAGCCGGGGCGCTGTTTCATCATAAATTTAATAATATAGAAATGGATGTTGTGAAGAATTTGATTCCCGCGGCTTTAGCCGGAGCTTTTTTCGGCGCGCTTTGCGTCAATATCATCCCTTCTCTTTTCGTAGAAAAGATTTTCGGAATTTTCATGATTCTTTATTCAATTAAAACCTTTTTAAGAAAAAATTAATGTCAATTTTGACCAAAAAGATAAGCTGGCCAATTGTAATTTTAATCTCCCTTTTCTTGAGCGCCCTCCTTCTCTTTTTAGAAGTCCATTTTATTTAAAAAATGAAAAATTAGAAAAACTATGGAGCCGTTGGCGTCTAAAATAAGGCCGAAAAATTTAAGCGAATTTGTCGGCCAAAAACATCTGACAGGAGAGGGAAAGCCCCTCAATGTTGCTATTAAAAACAAGCATCTGTTTTCTTTTATTCTTTGGGGCCCGCCGGGAGTGGGAAAAACAACTTTGGCGAAAATATACGCTAACGCTTTAGACGCCTGCCTTTACGAACTTTCTGCCGTTTCAGCCGGAAAAGCTGATATAAGAAAAATAATCAGCGAAGATACAGGAGATAAGCCGAAGATATTATTTCTTGATGAAATCCATCGTTTTAATAAAGCCCAGCAAGATTTTCTTTTACCTTTCGTTGAAACGGGGAAAATTACTTTAGTTGGCGCGACTACGGAGAATCCGAGTTTTGAAGTTATCTCCGCCTTGCTTTCCCGTTGCCGGGTTTTTGTTTTAAACGAACTTTCAAAAGAGGAAATGGCAGGAATAATTAAAATGACCGGTTTTAAGCTTAATAAGGAAGCTGAAGAATGGTTGATAGCTATGGCTAATGGCGACGCTCGGCAGGCGATTACGATGCTGGAAAATGCCTCTGAATTATATGGGAAGATTACAAAGGAAACGTTGAAAGACACTCTTCAGTCAAAATTTTTACGTTACGACAAACAGGGAGAAGAACATCATAATACCATCAGCGCTTTTATTAAAAGCATGAGGGCCGGACAGCCTGATGCCGCCTTGTATTATCTGGCCAGAATGATAACTTCCGGCGAAGACCCTAAATTTATCGCCAGAAGAATGGTTATTTTTGCCAGTGAAGATATCGGCTTGGTTCAGCCGACGGCTTTAGTGGTGGCCAATGCGGTTTTTCGGGCAGTGGAAATAATCGGCCTGCCGGAATGCGGAATAAATTTAGCCACAGGGGTTGTTTATTTGTCCACCTGTAAAAAAGACAGAAGCGCTTACGACGCTTATCTTTTGGCGATGGAAGATGCGGAGGCCTACGGGAATCTTCCGGTTCCTTTGAAGATAAGAAATGCTCCGACAAAGCTGATGAAGAATTTGGATTATGGCAAGGGTTATGAGCCGTATTCAAAAGAAGATTTCTTGCCCGACGAGATCAAAGGCAAAAAATATTTCCTCCCTAAGGCTTGACGAGACTTTATCTTTTTGCTGAAATAGAGTTATACGGAGATTCAATACCTCGGACATTCATCATTTCTAATAGGTGATTTATTGATAGACCCTTTCTCGGAAGGAGAATTTTACTTTAAAGATGAACAGGAGGATGCAAAATGTAAAATTATCTGCATTTCTCATGACACTCATTTGGAAGAGGTTTTTGAATTGGCGAGGATCAATGACGCTGTAATTGTGGCCGTAGAACAGATCGCTAAAATAGCTTTAACTAATGGATTAAAATCAGAAGAAATGAATATAGGGGGATGGATAAGAATAAGAAATTGGAAAATAAAAATGGTGGAGGCTGTTCATTCTTCAGGGACAGGGCATTCAGTCGGATTTATACTGGAGGATATGGATTCAAACACAAAGATTTATCATTCCGGCAATACCGGTTTGTTTGGGGATATGAAATTAATCGGAGAAGAGGATATTGATATCGCTATGCTTCCGATAGGAGACAGATATACGATGGGGATAAAAGACGCTTTAAGGGCAGTCGATTTTATTAAGCCGAAAGTTGTGGTTCCTATGCATTACAATACATTTCCCGCTATCGGAGCTGACCCGGAAGGTTTTGCTAAAATGTGCCACGCTAAAGTTGAGATTTTTAACATCGGAGAAATAAAAAATTATAGCGTAGGTAAAAAATCGTTCGTCCCTTTTACAGGAAAAGACAACCTCGCCTAAAAATATTAAAATAGCGTTTGAGAACAACGGAGGAGAACAACGGAGGACGGGCCTCCGTTGTAAAATTATCTCAAATATACTAATATTGTAAATATGGCAAACATCTATCTTCAAAAGCAATTAGAATACTTTAAGGCGCGTCAAAAAGAACTCGTAGAAAAATACGAAGGGAAATTTCTTGTCATCAATGGCCAGAAAGTCCATGGCGTTTATGATACAGAAATAGAAGCATATGCTGACGCTAAAAAGAAATTTGAATTAGGCAATTTTTTAATCCAACAATGTCTATCCGGTCAAGAAAGCTATACCCAAACCTTTCATTCTCGGGTTGCGCTTTCTTGATTTCATGTAGCATCATGCATTTACCATCCGACATAACGGACAAGTAAGAGTATTGTTTACTAAAGTGAATGTGTCTTTGCCGATTACCCCAGAAGAAGCGCAAACACAAAAAGTTGAACTCAAAGAGTATATTGCGATTTGGGATACAGGGGCAACGCACTCTGCTATAACGAAAAAGGTTGTAGATGATTTAAAATTGCAACCTACGGGAATGCGGGAGACGAGGCACGCTGGAGGAAAATCTTCGAATAATACATATCTCGTTAATATCGCATTACCTAATAATGTGATGGTACATCATGTGCGAGTGACAGAAATCCAGCTTATTCCAGATGATAATGCATCGGACGATGAGCAACCCCAGCTTTTGATAGGAATGGATATAATTGGACTTGGTGATTTTGCTGTTACTAATGTTAACAGCAGAACTACTTTTTCATTCAGGATTCCAGCGGTTGAGGAGATAGATTTTATACCGGATGCTCAAGAGAATAATGTGATGGAAAGCGGCAATAGGCAAGAGTGGCGCGCTTTTCAAGCGAATAAAAGGAAAGGGCTGATTTAAAAAGTTATTACTGCCAAAATTTTTATATTAGAAGCTTTGGAAAATAAGCTTCCTTTTTTTGTTTAAAATCCGTTAGTTGATTTTGGCGATGGCCAGGGAGTTATTAATCTCTATTCTTTTCCAGTTGCCTCCGTGAATTATCAGAACATTCTCTCCGACTTTAACCAATCCTTGTTTTTTTAATTCATTTAGGATGGGGAGCGGGCTTCTGAAAGCTCCTGTTGGAAATTTTACAAAAAAACTTGTTACTCCATACAGCAAAGCTGAAAACTCGGCGGTTTTTTTATTGTTGGTTATGGCAATCACCGGTATGCTTGGCCTTAAGCTGGATAGGGCTCTGACTGAATACCCGGTGGAAGTGAAAACAAGAGCTTTCGTTATATTGAAGTCTTTATGATTTTCAATTATTTCCATGCCTGCTTCAGAAATCAATTCCACAAAGCTGTTGGGCTTAGGAGCTAATCTTAAAGAGGGGCATTCTTTTTCATTGAAATCCAATATTCGGGACATTGTCTCAATTGTCTTGATCGGATATTTTCCGGCGGCGGTTTCTTCGGAAAGCATTACTGCGTCGGTGCCGTTGAAAACAGCATTGGCGACATCCGTCGCCTCCGCTCTTGACGGGCTGGGATTATCAATCATTGACATAAGCATTTGGGTGGCGACGATAACCGGTTTTCTTTTTTCCCGGCATTTGGAAATGATGGATTTTTGCCAGTAAGCGATCTGCTCAATTGGTATCTCAACTCCGAGGTCTCCTCTGGCTATCATTATTGCGTCAGCCGATTCAATGATTTCTTCTATATTGTTCAGAGCTTCTTTATTTTCTATTTTAGCGACGATTTGAGCTGTTATTTTTCTTTTCTTCATTTCCTTCCTTAGGAATTCAACGTCCTCCTTTGTTCTGCAGAAAGAAAGGGCGATAAAGTCAATTTTAACTCTGGCCGCCATATCCAGTTTTTTCAGGTCGTCGTTGATAAGGGAAGGCAAGCCTGTCTTTTTCCCGGGGAAATTGACGCCTTTCCTGTTTTTTATAATTCCGTCTCCGAGGGCTCGGGCGTATAAAAATCCGTTTTTCTTTTCAATCACTTCAAATTCAAAAAACCCATTATCTATTGAGAAAAGGTCTTTCGGTTTCAGCATTTTTAAAATATTGGAGTGGGGAATGACTATTTTTATTTCCGGAGAGGAAAAAGATTTCCCGAAAATTAAGGACTCGTTTTTTTTGAAAATTACAGCCTCTTTGTTTTTTGTGAAAATTCTGACTTCAGGTCCCTGGAGGTCTATCATGATGCCGACAGGGATTTCCAGAGAATCTGATATCTCTTGGACTATTTTTATTTTTTCATTATGCCATTCAACGGTAGAATGTTTCATATTGAAGCGAAAAACATTCACGCCGGCTTTTATAAGAGCGGCTATGTCTTTAGGGCTTTCCGAAACTGGCCCTATTGTAGCAATAATTTTCGTCTTTTTCATAGATATTTGTTTAGGATTATACTAGGATTATAATAGGATTATACAAGGATATATTATAGCATCATTCAGGAGATTGACGAACAAAATATGTCCGGGAAGGACGCCCTGCAGGCGCGCCCTGCAGATTTGTCTATGAAATCAGCGGATTTGACTGGGGATGTTTGAAAGTGTAAAATGAAAATATCAGATTAAATTTACTTCTATGGCGCTGAAGAAGAAAAAAACGAAAAAAATAAATAAAAAAACAAAACCAATCTTCGCTAAGGCGATGACCAAGAAAAGGCCCGCCCTTATTAAGGTTGTAGAGGCGCAGCCGATTGACGAGAAAGGAGATTTTCTGAAGAAGGTCAAAATAAGGATAATCGGCATCGGCGGAGGCGGAGGGACAATTGTTTCAGAAATTGTTCCTAAGGTTGAAAAGGTGAGTTTTGTTATTGCCAATACCGATCGCCAGGCGCTGAAAGTGGCCAGTAATAAAGCTATTCATTTCCAATTCGGAGAGAGTTTAACAAGGGGTTTGGGGACAGGCATGAACGCCGGACTAGGAGAGGAAGTGGCTCTGCAGGAAAAGGATAAAATAGAAAAATTATTGCAGGGACAGGATTTGTGCATAATTATTTCTTGTTTGGGCGGAGGCGCCGGTTCAGGCGCAGCTTCTGTCTTTGCCCAAATTTCTAAAAATTTAGGGAACTTAACTTACGGAATATTTACTTTGCCTTTTAAATTTGAAGGAGAGAGAAAAATGGAAATTGCCAAAGAAGCCTTGAAGAAAATAAAACCGAAATTGAACGCCATTTCAATTATTCCTAACGAAAGAATTTTCCAAATTATTGACAGAAACACTCCCTTAAAGTCAGCTTTATCGGCAATAAATGAAAAATTAGCCGATAACTTGGAAGATCTCGTGGAAATTATTTATGAACCGGGGCTTATTAATATTGATTTTGCCGATTTGAGAACTGCTTTAAGCGGAGATAGGGGAAAGTTGACTTATTTGAATACAATTAAGATTAAAAGAAGCGAGAACGCTGTTCAGGAGGCGATTGAGAAAGTTTTAAATTCTCCGCTCTATTCCTACGGAATTAAAGGGGCTAAGGGAGTTTTGCTTAATATCGCCGGAGAAGATAATTTAAGCATAGAAGAGGTTAATCAAATTTCAGAAACAGTTTCCTGTCTTTTGAATAAAGATGCGAAAATTGTTTTCGGGATTTCTCAAGGGAAAAAATATGCTGACGCTATAAAAACAACTTTGCTTGCCGTCGGTTGCGGGGCAAAAATTTTCTCTGAAGAAAAGGAGGCTAAGAATGACAATGAGGAGGGAAAACCGAAGAAAATACAGAAAATAAAAAAAAGAAAAATTAAAAGAAAAATTAAAACAGAAAAAGCAAAAGTTCCCAGAAAAAAGAATATTTCTAAGAAAAAAAAGAAGAGAGTTTCTCAAGAGAAAGCTACGGATAAAAAAGAAGAAAAAACAGAAGGTATTCAAAATCCGGTTGAGGTAAGCGAGGAGGGGAAATACCCGCCCGTTCAGGAATCAAAGCCTATGGAGATCAGCAGGAAAAATGCTCTTCAAATGAGAAAAGATGCTGAAGATGAAGAAAAAGAAATGATAGAAAAGGAAGAATTTTGGGAAACGCCGGCTTTTTTAAGAAGTAAAAACATCAAATAATTTTAAACATATGGAAGAAGAAATAAAAGAAATATTAAAGGGAATTTATAAAGAAAGGCCAAAAGGGACATATTTCAGAAAATATGATTTTGGTATGGTTTTGGTTATCGGCGGAGGTAATTTTTATTCAGGGTCGCCGGCTTTATCGGCTATGGCAGCTTTGGAAACCGGAGCGGATATGACCAGGATCATTGCTCCAAAGAGAGCGGCTGATATTATCGCCGGTTTCTCGCCTGACTTGGCCGCTTACCCCTTGAAAGGGGATTATATTTCCAAATGCCATTTGACTGACTTGATTTCAATGACTGAATCAGCCAAGGCTGTGTCAAGAGGAAACTTGTCAGTGGTCATCGGCGGAGGCATGGGCAGATCGCCGGAAACACAGGAAACAATCCTTGAATACATTTCAAAAGTTGACGTTCCGATGGTTATTGATGCTGACGCCATTTACGCCCTGAACAGCAAGCCGGAAGGAGTTAAATTAATAGCTGGAAAAGATTTTTTGATCACGCCTCATAAGTACGAGTTTTTTGTATTAACAGGAAAAGATATTGAAGGTATTTCCCATGCCGATAAAGTGGAAGTTGTCAGGGAAGAAGCCGGTCGTCTCAAAACCAACATACTTCTCAAGGAAAGTCCGGATATAATTTCCAACGGGAAAGATGTTCTTTTGAATAAAGTCGGCAGTCCCTATATGAGCGTTGGCGGAACAGGAGATTCTTTAGCCGGAATTTGTGGCGCTTTGATGGCTAGAAGAATAAATCCTTTCAAGGCTGCTCAAATTGCTACTTATATCAATGGCCGAGCCGGAGAAATCGCAGCTGAACGCAGAAAAGACAGCTTGAAAGCGACTGACGTCATATCCACCATCAACCAAGCCATCTTCTCGTAATTTTCAATTTTTAATTTTCAATGAATTTTCAATTTTCCAATTTTCAAAAAATAATATCAATGCCAATTGGGATTTTGATTTTTTCAGGGATTTTTTTAATGACGAATTGTGTTTATGCGGGCATGGATCATGGCTTGACGTGCCGGATATTAATTCCATAGAAGAACCAAAAATCCTCGATCAAATAATTTCCACTTTTAAGTTTTTGAAGTAAAAATTGAATTTTGGTGAAAAATTTGATAATATTAAAATATGAATCGAATCGCATATAATAAGAAAATACTTGGTGGCAAACCTATTATTAAGGGAACAAGGATTTCCATTGAATTTATATTGGAACTTTTAGCATCGGGAATGGAACCGGAGCAAATTATAAAAGAATATCCTTCCCTTAAAAAGCAAGATATTTTAGCTGTTCTTGAGTATGCAGCCATAACCGTAAAAAGAGAAGAGTTTATCTTCGCTTAATTTATGGGTATTATGAAATTTTTAGCTGATGAAAATATAGCGCCTCGCGTAGTTTTAGTTTTAAGGGAAAACGGGTTTAATGTAACGAGTATTTGCGAAGAGAAATTTTCCGGCGCTTCAGATGAAAAAATTCTTAAATTAGCTCAAAAACAAAAGAGGATTATTCTAACCCACGATAAAGATTTCGGCGATTTAATCCACCAACCATTTCAGCCTCCTTGTGGGGTAATCTTATTAAGATTGAGAAATCAATCGCCGGACAGCGTTATAAATCATTTAATTCCTTTTTTAGGGAAAATTGGTCTGGAAAAAATTAAAAACAGGCTAGTTATCCTATGTGAAGGAAAGATAAGAATAATCTAAAACAACATGAGGCCAGATGCTTTCTACGTTTAAATTTATTAAAAATTAAAAATTAAAAATTAAAAATTTTACGAATATGTACGATATTATAATTATTGGGGGAGGGCCGGCGGGAATAAACGCCGGAATATACGCAGCCAGATACAGATTAAAAACGCTTTTGATAACGGAAAATTTCGGCGGACAGATAGTCTGGAAATCAGTTGATATAGAAAATTATCTCGGTTTTGGAAAAATTTCCAGTCCGGATTTAATTAAGAAATTCAGAGAACATCTGAAGAATTTTGAAGTAGAAATTATGGAAGGCGATTCAGTAATAGGTGTTTCTAAGGGGGAAGCAGGGTTCCTTGTTAAAACGAAGAGCGGAAAGGATTTTGAAGGGAAAACAGCTATCGTCGCTTCAGGGGCAAGTCCTCGTCATTTGAATGTCGCCGGAGAAAAAGAATTTATCGGCAGAGGCGTGAGTTATTGCGCTACTTGCGATGCTGCTATGTTCAAAAATAAATCTGTTGCCGTAATCGGCGGAGGCAATGCCGGATTTGAAGCGGCTTTAGCTTTAAGCAAGTGGGCTGACAAAATCTATATTTTGGAATTCGCTCCGACAATGCCGGCTGATGAAGCCAATAAATCAATGGCTGCTGAAACCGGGAAAATAGAGTTGATTGCCGGCGTCGCCTTGAAAGAAATTAAAGGAGCTCAATTTGTAAGTTCCATAAATTACGAAGACAGGGTTTCCAAGGAAATTAAAAGCCTTAACGTAGAAGGAGTTTTTATTGAAATAGGGCATCAGCCGGCTAATGTTTTTGTTAAGGACTTGGTTGAATTCAATGAAAAAAGCGAGATAAAAGTTGACGATAATTTTATGTCTAAAACGCCGGGTTTTTTTGCCGCCGGGGACGTTAACAATACAAAATACAAGCAGATTATAGTCGCCGCCAGCGAGGGCGCTCAGGCGGCCTTATCGGCCTACGAATACCTCAGAACATATGGAAAATAATAAAATTAAATCAATAAGGGCGAGAGAAATTTTGGATTCAAGGGGAAATCCGACAGTTGAAGTTGAATTGAAAACCAAGCTCGGCTGTTTTTACGCTTCGGTTCCGTCGGGCGCGTCAACAGGGGAATGCGAGGCAGTTGAATTAAGGGACGGCGGAGAAAGATATGGCGGGAAAGGAGTTTTGAAAGCTCTAAAAAACATCAACGAAATTATTGCCCCTAAACTTAAAGGGAAAAGCGTTTTAGAACAGAAAAAAATAGATGATATAATGATTAAGCTGGATGGCACGGAGAATAAATCAAAATTAGGCGCTAATGCTATTTTGCCGGTTTCAATGGCGGTTTGCCGAGCCGGCGCTGCCACAAGCAACATTCCCCTGTATAAATATATCAACAAAATTCAAAATTCAAAATTCAAAATTCAAAATTTCAGAGCGCCTTCTCCTTGTTTTAATATCATTAATGGAGGAGCGCATTCCAGCAGCAATCTGGATATTCAGGAATTTATGATCATTCCTCAGGGGAATAATTTTGCGGAAAATCTTCAAATTTCAACGGAAATTTATCATAATTTGGAATCTATTTTTGAGAAAAAATTTGGCGCCGGGTCCGTGAGTCTGGGAGACGAGGGAGGGTTCAGTTCAATGACCCTTGGCGTTGAAGATGCTCTGGATATTATAATGAAGGCTGTAAATCACAAGAAATACGGAGAAAAAATAAAATTGGGCCTGGATTGCGCCGCCAATCATTTTAAAAAGAAAAATTCCAGCCAATACTTTTTGGAAAATAGAGAGCTTTCATCAGAAAGTTTAATGAATTTTTATCAGGATCTTGTTGATGAATATCCGATTATATTTTTGGAAGATCCATTTGCCGAAAAAGACTTTAACGGTTTCAAGGAAATTCAGCGGCTATTGAGAGAAAAAATATTGATTATCGGCGATGATTTGATATGCACTAATCCTAAAATGATCAGAAAAGCGAAAGAAGAGAATTTATGCAATGGGATGATTGTAAAAATGAATCAAATAGGAACAATTTCAGAAACATTAGAGGCAGCGGCCTTGGCTAAGTCGTTCAGCTGGAAACTCATCACTTCTCACCGGTCAGGCGACACCTGCGATGATTTTATCGCTGATTTAGCAGTGGGAATTGGTAGCGACTTTATAAAATCCGGCGCTCCGGCCCGCGGTGAACGCGTGGCAAAATACAATCGCTTGTTGAAAATCGAGCAAGAACTTAATTAGTTTTTTGTAAAATAAAATGACAATTATTGACGAAATTGTTATTGAAGTCATATTGTTGATGTCAGACGTCAATATAAAATTTTCATATAAATCATGCCCTACAGAAAAGAACAGTTTATCAATGAAGAGATTTATCATATTGTTATAAGGGGAATTGACGAAAACTTAATTTTTAAGAATATAGACGATTATTATCGCGGCATTTTTTCCATATACGAATTTAATACAATAAAACAGGTAACTATAAGGGAGCGTCGCAGTATTCGCGCTAAAATAAAAGCCGAAATGAAAACTAACAGAGACCCGATCTCTGTAACCGATTCGAGGGAAAAATTAGTGGAGATTTTATGTTTTTGCTTTATGCCAAACCACATGCATTTGCTTTTAAGGCAAATTAAAGACAATGGCATTAGTAAATTCATGGCCAAATTTGGTATTGGATACGGAGGATATTTTAATAGGAAATATAGCAGAAAGGGGTATGTTTTTCAGCAAAGATTTTTCGCTGTTCGTGTAAAAACCCAAAAACAATTTGAAACAGTTTTTGTTTATATCCATGCCAATCCAGTATCATTAATTGAGCCGAAATGGAAAGAAAAGGGAATCAAAAATCCAAGAAAGGTAATTAATTTTTTAGAAAATTATAAATGGTCAAGCTATCAAGACTATGTTGGTAAAAAGAATTTTCCTTCCGTTACGGATAGAGAATTTATGTCAAAGACCATGGGTGATGAGGAGGGATGTAGAGAAATTATTAAAAATTGGATAGAATATAAAGAAGAATAATTACAGAGATCGGGTCTCTGTAGGGTCTTTGTACGATGGGCGGAAATTAGAAATCGGAAATTAGAAATTAAAAGGTTTTTTTATGAAAATAATATTGATACTTATTGATGGTTTAGGAGATGAACCGATTCCCGCTTTGGGGAACAAGACTCCGCTTGAGGTGGCTGAAACGCCGAATTTGGATTTTATGGCAAAAAACGGCCGATGTGGTTTGGTTAAGACATTTAGATTTCCGGAAGAAAATGAGCCGACTTCAGAGGGAGCGCACATTGCTTTGTTTGGTTACGAAGATAACTTTCTCGGCAGGGGCGCTTACGAAGCAATGGGTATTGGGATTAAATTAAAAAAGACAGATGTTGCCTTAAGGGTGAATTTCGCTTTTGTTTTTCAGGAAGAAGAAAGCGGGCTAACTATCGTTGACCGAAGGGCCGGTCGGATAGAAAAAACCCAGCCACTGATTAAAGCTCTTTCCGGAATTAAAATTCAAGGGATAACATTCTTACTGAAAAAGGCCTTTGGACACAGGGCAGTTTTAGTAATGAGGGGAAAAGGTTTGTCGAAAAATATTTCCGACGGCGATTCTCATGCGGAAAATGGCCTTGTAAAAAATATTCTTCCCTTAGACGATTCGAAAGAGGCGAAATTTACAGCCGAGGTTTTGAATCAATTCCTTGCCCAGTCCCATCAGATTCTGGAAAATAGCGTTTTTAATAAAAAAAGGGGAAAGAACGGACTTTTGCCGGCCAATTTTCTTTTGATTAGAAGAGCCGGACAGATTGGGGACATTGTAAGTTTTAAGAATAAATATGGATTGAGGTCAGGTTTTGTCGCAGGAGGAGGACTTTATAAGGGCATGGCAAGGATTTTAGGAATGAAGGAAATAAAGGTTAAAGGCGCCACCGGATTTTATAATACCAATCTTAAAGGAAAAATTTCAGCCGTTAAGAAAAATATTAATAATTTTAATTTCATTTTTTGCCATATAAAAGCGACTGATACTTTCGCTCACGACGGAGATTTTCAAGGAAAAAAAGATTTTATAGAAAAGATAGATAAAAATTTGAAACCGCTTTTGAATTTAAAGAATACTTTAATTGTTGTCACCGGAGATCATTCTACCTGTTCTTTAGAGAAAGATCATTGCTGTTTGCCTGTTCCAATTTTTGTTTATGGCGAAGAAAAAGATTTGATAAATAAGTTTTCAGAGAGAGATTGCTTGAAGGGGAGTCTGGGGACAATTAAGCAGGAAGATTTTATGCAAATTATTTTGAATTATGCTAAAATAAACAATAATAAACAATAATCAATAAACAATAACTAATAACTAATAAAAAATATGATGTTGAAGATGCCGTCAAAAAAAATACTTGTTTTATCGGCCGTACATGTTGTTGCGATTATCGTTATCGCCGTAATTTCCATAGGAGGAGCTTATTTGTATTTGGACAAAAATAAAAAAATTGACCATCGTGGAGAGACTATGATTTCCGGACAGGAAGCGGCCGGGAAAGCAGTCAGTTTTATTAAAGAAACCTATTTTAAAGTTGACGGAGTGGATGTCTCCTTAGTTAGTGTTTCCGAAGACGGGGATTTATATAAATTCAAATTTGAAGTAAAACAAGGAGAACAGAAGCAGGAATACGATTCTTATGTAAGCAAGGACGGGAAGTTTGTTTTTCCCGAGAGAATTGATTTGGTTGAGGCAACCGCTATGGGCGCCATGGAAGATATTGAAAAGAAGGACAAGCCGGAAGTTAAACTTTTCGTAATGGCTTATTGTCCTTATGGGTTGCAGGCGCAAAAAGCGCTCTTACCGGTTATGGGTTTATTGAAAGATAAGGCGGACATAGGCGTATATTTTGTTGACTACATCATGCATGAAAAAAAAGAAATTGATGAGAACTTGAGGCAGTATTGCATCCAGAAAGATCAAAAAGATAAATACATTAATTATTTGAGCTGTTTTACCACTTCGGCCAGTGGCGACTATAAAGGGTGTCTTTCTAAAGCCGGAATTGATGAAGCGAAAATGAAATCTTGCATTTCAGAGACTGATTCAGCTTATAAGGTTACCGCAAATTATAACGATAAAAAAACATGGTCAAATGGGCAATTCCCGACATTTAATGTTCAAAAAGATCTTAATGATGAATATGAAATTGGCGGTTCTCCGTCCTTAGTTATAAATGACACCGTTATAGTTTCCGACCAGAAATCTTGTCCGCAGAATGGGGCAAAATGCATAGTTGCTAACATAAGCAGAACCCCTGAAGAATTTAAAAAAGCTGTCTGCGCGACCTTTGCTTCTTCTCCTTCGGAATGTTCGACGACATTATCCGCTGATGAGGTTGCGCCGGGATTCGGTTCTGCGACAGGAGCAGGATCTTCAAACGGCGACTGCGGCCAATAAATAAAAATATAAAAATCTAAAAACATAAAAAATGACGACAAAAGTTTATTCAACTCCGATGTGCCCATACTGCGAAACCCTCAAAATGTTCTTAAGGGACAATGGTATTGAATTTGAAGCAATTGATGTTTCTAAAGATGATAAGGCCAGAGAAGAAATGGTTGAAAAAACAGGGCAAATGGGAGTTCCTGTAATCAGTATTGATGAGCAATTTATAGTCGGGTTTAATAGAGCAAAAATAGTTGAGCTATTAGGCATTAAAGATTGATAATCTATGATAAAAATTGCTATTAATGGTTTTGGGAGAATAGGCAGGGCAACAGCTAAAATTATTTTAGATAATTACCCCGCTCTTGATTTGGCTGTAATTAATGACCTTACTGATAATAAAACATTAGCTCATCTGCTGAAATATGATTCTGTCTATGGTATTTATTCTAAGGAAGTGGATTTCTCAAAAGAAGGCATATCTGTCAAGGGAAAAAATGTAAAAATTACAGCCGAGTCAGATCCGGAAAAGCTTCCATGGAAAAAAGAGAAAATAGATATTGTTTTGGAATGCACGGGCAGATTTATTGATTACGAAGGAGCAAAGAAACATCTGATTGCCGGCGCTAAGAAGGTTATTATTTCCGCCCCATCAAAATCCCCTGAAATTAATTCTTTTATATTGGGAGTAAACGAAGAAAAATTTGATTCTAAAAAAGATGAAATTGTTGATATGGGTTCCTGCACCACTAATTGTTTGGCTCCTATCGCTAAAATTTTAGACGAAGAATTCGGGATTGAAAGAGGTTTTATAACCACTGTTCATAGCTATACCAATGATCAAAGAATATTGGATTTGCCTCATGAGGATTTAAGGCGGGCAAGGGCGGCCGGTTTGAATATAATACCGACCACCACCGGAGCGGCCAAAGCAATAGGCAAGGTTTTGCCTAATTTAAAAGGAAAATTAGACGGAATTGCTTTAAGAGTTCCTACTCCGACCGTTTCAGTTCTGGATTTGATTTGTCAGGTAAAAAAAGGGACCACAATTAGCGAGGTTAATGATATTTTTAAGAAATATTCTCAACAAAAAGAACTTAAGGAGATATTGGCAGTCGAAAATATTCCCTTGGTTTCTTCGGATTATATAGGTAATTCATTTTCGTCTATAATCGATTCGGAATTGATGATGGCTAACGAAAATCTTATCAAGGTTGTCGCTTGGTATGATAATGAGTGGGGATATTCCTGTCGTTTGGCCGGATTTTCCGATTATATAGCGAAGAAATTAAGAAATTAAAAAAAATATGTTAAGTAAAGGGAAAGGTTTCACTATAATTGAACTTTTAGTCGTCATTGCCATCATCGGTTGCTTGTCCAGCATTGTTTTGGTTACCATGTCCGGCCAGAGGGAAAAGGGGAGAATTGCCGGCGCCTTGAAATTTAGCGATGGACTTATATATGGTCTTGGCGATGGCCTTGTCGGCAACTGGGATTTTAATGGGAATGTTGGCACTCTTGCTCCTCCCACTACTTTCTATGACTCTTCTGGCTATGGAAATAATTGTTCTATCTCTGGTCTCACGTATCTTACTCGAGAAAATAATGACATTCCTTGCTCTAATTGTAAATTAGGTCAATCATTGACTTTTCCTGATCTGAATCCGACAATTGATTGCCGGAGTGGCGTAAGTATGGATATTTCTTCCGCCGTTACAGTTGAAGCGTGGATAAAGTCTACGAGCAATACTGGCAGTATCATTGTTAAGGGAAGTGGCACTGCGATAAATTATGGCATGGATATTGGTAACGGCGGAAATAACGGGAAATTGAGATTTTTTGGTTATGCGTCGGGGGGGGGGATAAAAGGAATATCTTCTGCAGGCGGTACCAAAATTAATGATGGAAAATGGCACCATATCGCAGGAACTTTTAATGGCGACAAGGATTGGGTCATTTATGTTGACGGGAATAGCAATCAAACAAAAACAGAAGTGGCAAAAGTGACATTGGCAGTAACTACACAATCGTTGCAAATAGGAGCAGTCCAAGGGCTGGCACCATATTTTGTAGGCTCCATTGACGAAGTTAGGATTTATTCAAAATCGCTTACGGCCATGGAAATACAACAGCATTATGCCGAGGGAGCAGGAAGACATCAATTGGCCGAAGCCAATTGATGCTTCAATTTTCAATTTTCAATTTTTAATTTTTAATTTACAATGATGGTTAAAAAGGAAGATTCATTTTATCCGGGCAAGGAGTTTCAAAAAAGGGCTTGGGTAAAAAATAAATCCATTTATAAGGAAGCGGAAAAAAGTCCGATTAAATTTTGGGAGAAATTAGCCAAAGAACTTTTTTGGTTTAAGAAATGGAAGAAGGCATTTACTCACGACCCGAAGAAATTAAAGTTTCAATGGTTTTCCGGCGGAAAAATTAACATCACCGCTGATATTTTTGAAAACAATTTTCTCGGCTGGGATTCGGCTGAAAGCGGAATAAAAAACAAGCTGGCTTTGATTTGGGAACCGGAATCAACGGATGAGAAAGAGAGAAAATTTACCTATCAGGAATTATTTTCAGAAGTTAATCGTTTCGCCAACGCTCTTAAGAAAAGCGGGGTAAAGAAAGGCGATAGGGTGGGAATATACTTGCCGATGATTCCGGAGGCGGTGATTTCTATGCTTGCTTGCGCCAGAATAGGCGCTGTTCATGCTGTTGTTTTTTCCGCTTTTTCCGCAGAATCCTTAAGGGTTCGGCTTCAAGATACGAAAGCAAAAGTTTTAATTACTGTTGACGGTTATCATAGGAGAGGGAAAGTGGTTGACCTGAAGAAAAATGCTGATGAGGGAATTAAAGAGACAAGCATAGAAAAAATAATTATTTTCAAAAGAGCGGGGAATCCCGTTGACTGGAAGGATGGCAGGGATTTTTGGGCAAGCGAATTAACTAAGAATGAGAGCGATTATTGTAAACCGGCTATAATGGACGCTGAGGATTTGATGTTTATTCTTTACACCAGTGGCAGTACCGGCAAGCCAAAGGGTTGCGAGCATGTTTGTGGCGGTTATGCTGTTCAGTCATATTGGACAGGCAAATGGATATTTGATTTACATGGACCTGCCCGCAATGCTTCCGCCACAACTTCGCAGATGTTGGCGGATGCAGGCGGGGATGATATTTTTTGGTGCACAGCTGATATCGGCTGGGTGACAGGCCACACCTACGCCGTGTATTCTCCTTTGCTTAACGGAGCAACCTCTGTTATTTTTGAAGGCGCTCCTGATTGGCCGGGACCGGATAGGTGGGCTCAAATTATTGAGAAATACGGAATTACAGTTTTTTATACTGCGCCTACAGCTATCAGAATGTTTAAAAAGATGGGAGCGGAAATTATTAAAAAATACGGTTTTAAGACATTGCGGGTAATCGGTTCAGTAGGGGAACCCATAGATGATACGGCTTGGAATTGGTATTTTGAAGAAGTTGGGAGAGGCAACTGTCCTCTGGTTGATACTTGGTGGCAGACGGAAACAGGGGGAATTTTGATCAGCTCTCTGCCCGGAGTCGGCCCCTTCAAGCCGTCTTTTACCGGCCGACCTTTTCCCGGATTAAAATTTGATATTTTGGATGACAATGGAAAGCCTGTTAAAACTGGAAAAGAGGGGAATTTGGTTTTATTCCCGCCCTTTTCCCCTTCGCTGTTGAGGGGAATTTATAAGAATTTTAAAAAATATAAGGAAACTTATTGGAGTCAGTATGGAGGTAAAATATATGTTACTTCAGATACTGCTCTTAAAGATAAAAATGGTTTGATCAGAATAGTCGGCAGAGCCGATGACGTGATTAAAGTGGCCGGGCATAGGATTACTACCGGTGAAATGGAGGCTGTAATTAATCGCTGTCCAGAAATAGCCGAGTGCGCAGTGATAGGAGTTTTTGATGAAATAAAAGGTCAGGTTCCTGTAGTTTTTGCTGATATTAAGGGTGTGGAGAGAGATGTTGAAAAAATTAAGGAAGATATTGTCGTGCAAATACGGAAAGAAATAGGGCCAATAGCGCTACCTAAGCAGGTCTACTTGGTTGACGAATTGCCAAAAACCCGTTCAGGCAAAATTATGCGCAGGATTTTGAGAAAATTATTTACCGGAGAAGAATTAGGCGATTTATCCACTCTCTCAAATCCGGAAGCAGTAGAAGAAATCAGAAACCAAATAATTAAATAAGTTATTGTTTATATTACAGATACGCTTCGTATAAAAACGAGTTGTACGCAATGATTTTTTATATTTAACAAAATTATATGTTTAATTTTTTTAAAAAAGACGATAAAAAACCAAAAAAACTTTGGCAACAATTTAAAGGCAAGAAAAACACAGAGGATCTTTTAGTCGAAAAAGCAAAAGCTTTAGCTCCTGTTATTATTGGACTTTCGGTCACAGGGTCACAAAAACTTAAAAAGTACCACGAACTAAAAAACGTATCAGATGATAAGGTAAAAGAATTATCTTATGAATTGATACCATTTTGTATTCATTGCGCAGATAGAATAGCATTTCAATATTTTGAACCGGAACAGCGAAAAAAATTTATCATCGCACTTTTTACAGAAATAAGGGGGGATTTATCCAGTGTTTGCGAAAATAAAAATGATGCTATCCAGATTATGTCTACTTTTACAGATACATATTTTAATAGGCAGGAAGAATATAGTAAATATGAAATGTCTGTCGATAAAGATAATGGACATAAAAATGATTTATTTATGGGGTTCAGCATAAAAACCGCACATATGTTAGGCTACGAAATGGATATGAGAATAGTAATGTATATATTTATGACGGTTTCTTCTTCACTATCTGCCTTTCAGTTGCCAGAGCTTTTTCAAGAATAAAAAATTAAACTACTTAAGGTTGATAAGGAATTTGCATTGTACAACAGCGTACATGATTTCGCTCCCATTGGTCGCTCACCCATATTTTACTCCGCTACGCTTCGCAAAACATCAGATACACACGTACGTTAAGTGAAATACCCCTTTTTTGCGTTATCGCCAAATTGTTTTAAAAAATTATAAAATTTCTTTCTCATTAATTAAAAAGTTGCGCTGACTTTCATGTTGACGTCTGACGTCAACATTGCGCAAGGATATACTAAGAGAATTTGACATAATCTCTCATTTTGATAAATTTAAGGTATGTTCCAAGATTTTTTGACTTTTTATTTGAATAAAGCCAAATACGAGCTGATTGAAAACGGCAAGGTTTATTATGGGGAGATTTCCGAACTAAGAGGTGTTTGGGCAACAGGAAAAACTATCGAAGAATGCAGAAAGAATCTTTTAGAAATTATTGAAGGATGGGTAATTTTGAGATTGAGAAAAAATTTATCGATTCCAAATTTTAAGATTCCTTACAAGAAAATTTCTTTTAACAGGGTTTATGCCAAAGCTTAAACCAATTTCTTGGCGAGAATTAGTAAAATATCTGAAGGGGTTTGGTTTTGAGAGACCATATCAATCGGGGAAACATCCCTATATGGTTAATGGCGATCTAGTTTTAACCATTTCAAATCCTCACTCTAAGGATATCAGCCAAGATCTTCTTTCTAGAATTTTGAATCAAGCCGGAATCAGCAGAGAAGATTGGGAAATAAAGAAATAAATTTAAAAGAAATATGGAAAATCAAAAAGAACAAAAAAATATTTTGTGGTTTAGCGAGATATCTAAAAAAGATGGCGCTTTAGTCGGTGGGAAGAATGCTTCCTTGGGCGAAATGTTCAATCGGCTGATTGTCAAAAGGATAAGAGTGCCTAACGGCTTTTGTTTGACTTCAAAAGCTTATTGGTATTATTTGGACTCAAACGGAATTACCGGAAAAATAAAAGAGATTTTGGATAAATTCAATCCTAAGAGCATGGCCAGTTTGAAAAAAACAGGCGCCTCCATCCGGGCGTTGATATTGGGCGGTAAATTTCCGAAGGATTTAGAGGATGAAATAATTGAAAGTTATAAAAAATTATCCGGAGAATACGGAGAGAAAAATATGATCGTGGCTGTCCGTTCTTCAGCCACAGCCGAAGATTTGAAGGACGCCAGTTTTGCCGGCCAAATGGAATCATATTTAAATATTTCAGGGAAAGAAAGTCTGTTAAGAGCAATTAAAAATTGTACAGCTTCTTTATTTACTGACAGGGCCATAGCTTATCGCGAGGAAAAAGGCTTTGACCGTTTTAAGATAGCTTTATCAGCCGGAGTTTTAAAGATGATAAGATCTGATTTAGCTTCTGCCGGCATAATGTTCACATTGGACACAGAAACAGGATTTAGAAATGTTGTCTCCATAAACTCAATCTGGGGAGCGGGAGAGATGATCGTTAAGGGAAAAATAACTCCGGATCAATTTTACGTCTTCAAACCGACCCTTCAGCAGGCTCAAGGCTACAAGCCAATTATCTCCAGAAATTTAGGAAGAAAAGATAAGAAATATATATTTGCGGAACAGGGATTGAAAGAAGTGAAGGTTTCCAAAGAAGACGAGATGAGATTTTCCGTTTCCGATGAGGATATTTTAACTTTGGCCAAATGGGCCATGCTGATAGAAGAGCATTACAATTTCCCTCAAGATATTGAATGGGCTAAGGATGGGAAAACAGGAGAGCTTTTTATAGTTCAGTCCCGGCCGGAAACAATTCATTCTCTGGAGAAAAAAAATTCTTACGAAGAATATAAAATAAGCCAGATCAAAGAGCCGATTTTGAACGGCATTGCTATTGGAAGTAAAATAGGGGAAGGAAGGGTTAGGGTAATTTCCGACGTTTCCAAAATAGGAGAATTTAAAAGAGGAGAGGTTTTGGTTACAAAAATGACTGACCCTGATTGGTGTCCTATCTTTCCTTTGGCATCAGCCATAATTACCGAAGAGGGCGGAGCCACTTGCCATGCCGCTATTGTCTCCAGGGAGATGGGCATTCCGGCAATGGTTGGAGTAAAGGGCGCCCTTAAAGCTTTGAAAACAGGGCAGACGGTTACGGTTGATTGCACCAGTAGCCGGGCCGGAAAAATATTTTTAGGGAAAATTCCTTATACGGTTAAAAAATATGACCTTGATAAATTGCCTCAATTGGAAACGAAAATAATGATAAATATCGGCTCACCTGATTTGGCGTTTAAATATTCTTCTTTGCCGAACGAGGGCGTGGGATTGGCAAGGGAGGAGTTTATCATCGCTGAAAAAATAAAAATTCATCCTTTAGCGCTCTATCATTTTAAAGAATTAAAGGATAAGAAGGCGAAGAAAATTATTGAAGAAATCACGGCTGGATATAAAGATAAGAAAAAATATTTTATTGATAAATTAGCTGAAGGCGTTTCTCAAATCGCAGCCGCTTTTTATCCGAAAACAGTCATTGTCAGGTTTTCCGATTTTAAAACCAATGAATATAAAAATTTAATCGGCGGAGAAATTTTTGAAAGAACCGATGAATCAAATCCAATGATGGGTTTCAGGGGCGCTTGCCGTTATATAGATAAGAACTATCAGCCGGCCTTTGAGATGGAATGCCAAGCGATTAAGAAAGCCAGAGAAGAGTTCGGATTGAAAAACATCACAGTGATGGTCCCTTTCTGCCGGACGCTTGAGGAGGGCAAGGCGGTCGTGGGATTAATTGAGAAGTTCGGCCTTGAAAGAGGGAAAGACGGTTTACAAGTCATTATGATGTGCGAGATTCCTTCCAATGTTATTTTGGCCGAGGAATTTTTAGAAATTTTTGACGGAATGTCCATCGGCTCCAATGATCTGACTCAATTGACTCTGGGATTGGACAGGGACAATAGCGGACTTGCCCATATTGGAGATGAAAGGAATGAAGCGGTAAAAAGAATGATTGAGAGGGTAATTAAGGTCTGTATCTCCAAGAACAAGTATTGCGGGATTTGCGGAGACGCCCCTTCTTCTTTTCTGGATTTTGCCGATTTTTTAATAGAGAATAAAATTTCCTCCATCTCTCTTTCTCCTGACGCAGTCATCAAAACCATAATTTCTCTCTCTAAGAAGAATAATTAGGGAATTTATGGTAAAATTAAAATATGTTAGACATTATTACTTTTGGCTCGGCGGCCATTGATATTTATCTTAAATCAAAAAAACTTAATCTCGTTGACAGCAATAAATTCCCGACCGGCACAGGAGTCTGTTTTTCTTTAGGATCCAAAATAGAGATTGATGATATTATTTTCCTCGGCGGAGGAGGAGGAACGAATACCGCAGAAACTTTTTCCCGGCAAGGGCTGAAGACAGGATATTGCGGAATGGTTGGAAAAGATATGGCCGGAGAAGAAGTCATTAAAGACTTGGCTGATTCCGGCGTGGAAAGCTTTATCGTCAGAACTGATAAGAGAAAAACTAATCAGTCAGTCATTCTTTCCCAAAACGGCAACGAAAGAAGTGTTTTGGTTTACAGGGGAGCGTCAGGAGAACTTTCAAGAAAAGACATTCCCTTTAATAAACTGAAAGCGAAGTTTTTTTATTTTGCTCCTTTGTCTGGCAAGCTTTGCCATGACTTTGAATTTTTGGTTAACTTCGCCCATGAGAGCGGAGCTAAGGTGGTTGTCAATCCCAGTTCTTATCAACTCGCCTTACCCAAAGATAAATTTAAAAGAATTATTAAAAAAGTTGACATTTTGATATTAAATCAAGAAGAAGCGTCTCTTCTTACGGGAATACCGTTTGAGAAAGAAGAAGAACTTTTCAAAAAAATAGATTGTTATTGCCCTGGGATAGCCATAATGACAAAAGGATCGGAAGGGGTGGTTGTTTCTGACGAGAAAAACATTTATCGGGCCAAGTCTTTAAAAACTAAAGAAGTGAATGCTACCGGCGCCGGCGACGCATTCAGTTCAGGATTTGTTTCCGGTTTCATTGAAACCAATGGAGATATTGAGTATGCCATCCGGCTGGGAATAGCCAACAGCGTTTCCTGCATAAAGAAAATGGGAGCGAGGAATGGTTTGCTGAAAAGAGGAGATAAGTGGGAAAAGGTAAAAGTTGAAAAGATAGCTATCAAAAATTAATGAAAAATCTCAATTATTATCTAAATAAAGCAAGAAAAGAGGGCTGGGCCATCGGCCAGTTTAATTTTTCCAATTTAGAAACATTGAAAGCCGTCATCGGGGCAGCCAAAAAGAGCAAAAGCCCTGTTATTTTGGGAACGTCAGAAGGGGAGAGTTCCTTTGTCGGATTAAAACAGGCGGTGGCTTTGGTGAAAAGCTACAGAGAAGAAACAGGCTTGCCTTTGTTCTTGAATCTTGACCACGGCAAATCTTTCAGCTATATTAAGGAAGCGATAGATTCCGGTTATGACACTGTTCATTTTGACGGTTCAGGCTTGCCTTTAGCCGAAAATATAAAAGAAACCGTAAAAGTTTTAAAGTACGCTAAAAAATTTAAAGTTTTCGTTGAGGGAGAAGTGGGCGTGATCGGCCAAGCTTCGGAATCAAAGGAAACCTTGACTGATGTTGCGGAGGCTCTGGAATTCGCAAGAAAGACAGGCGTTGATAGGTTGGCTGTTTCCATAGGGAGCGTTCATGGGATTGAAAAAGGAGGAATTAATCCCGGATTAAATTTGGAAAGATTGGCGGAAATAAGAAAAGCCTTGAAAGATATACCCCTTGTTCTTCATGGCGGGTCAGGAACCCCGGAAGAAGATGTCAGGAAAGCCATAAGGATAGGGATGGCTAAGGTTAATATAAACACAGAATTAAGAATGGCTTACACGGAGAATTTGAGAGCCTCTCTTGATGAAAAAAAAGATGAAAACACGCCTTATAAATATATGTCCAAGGCGATAGAAGCGGTTCAAAGAATAGTTGAGGGGAAAATCAAATTATTCAGCTCTGATAACAAAATTTAAAAAAGAAAAAATATGTTAAAAATTTCAGCTCAAATAAGAGATAAAGGAGATAAAGACTTGTCCGCGCTTAAAAAAGAAGGGTTTCTCCCTGGCGTTTTGTACGGTCCAAAAATAGGAAATAAAAATATTAAAATCGGAGTTAAGGAATTCGCCACGGTCTATAAAGGCGCCGGCGAAAGTTCCCTTATTTCCCTGATTGTTCCTGATCAGGGTGGCAAAGAGGAGAAATTTTCAGTTTTGATACATCAGGTTGATTTTCATCCGTTGAACGGAGAAATAATTCACGCTGATTTTTACCAACCGAATTTAACAGAGAAAGTAACGACCAAGGTTCCTTTAGTTTTTGAAGGAATTTCTTTAGCGGTTAAAGATCTGGCCGGAACTTTAATAAAAAATATTCAGGAAATTGAAGTAAGGGCTCTGCCCCAAGACCTTCCTCATGAGCTCGTTGTGAACATTGAGCCTCTTAAAACTTTTAATGATGAAATTCTGGTTAAAAACCTTATTATTCCCGCCAATGTGGAGGTTTTGAAGAGCCCTGAAGAAAATGTAGCTTTGGTTCTGCCTCCTGAAGATATAGAAGCGGAATTGAAAGCTCCTATTGAAGAAAAAGTGGAAGATGTTGAGAAGGTAGAGAAGAAGAAGGAGGAAGAAGTGGCAGAGGTGGAGGAAAAGAAAGAAAAGGAAGAGAAAGGAGGAGAGAAGAAAGAACATAAATAAGAAACTCAAATTACAAATTTCAAATTACAAATTCCAAATCAATAATTAAAGTCCAAAATCTAAAACATTTTTGATATTTGGGTTTTGAATTTGATTTGACATTTGAGCTTTGATATTTGGCATTATATTTATGTCTATCTTTGCTCTACAAAAAATAAAACCATCTATATTGATTTCATCAATGATATTGATAGCGGTTTTTATTTTGCCGATTTTTTTCGCTTTTCCTTTTGTCGGCAAGATTCCTTTTGCGTCAGCTGAAGGAGAGCAGGAGGCAGCGACTGTTGAAAGAACTGCTTTGGAAAAAGAATTGGCGGAATTGGAAATCCAGATAGATAAATATGAGAAAGACATCAGCAAGACCGCCGAAGAAAAAAAGACTCTTCAAAATCAGATATCCATTTTAAAAAATAAAATCAGCAAATTGGATCTTCAAATAAAGCAGAGTAATCTTGTTATAAAAGACCTCACCGGCCAAATAAAAGACACAGAGTCGTCCATCTCGGAAACGATGGTTAAGGTCGCTGACGTTCAGAGGCAATTAGGAGATATTCTTCAGGTTATGTATGAAAATGACAGAAAGTCTTTGATTGAGATATTACTTTCCGAGAAAGAGATGTCTGATTTTTTTGACGATATAATGGCTTTAGAGGTTTTGAATTCCAAAAATCAGGATATGCTGGAAGAAATAAAGAAACTGAAAGCGTATCTGGAAAGCCAAAAAACTTCTTTGGACGGAGAAAAGACGGAATTAGAAACAACGGTTAAAATTCGAACGCTCCAAAAGGAAGAAAGTTTAAAAAACCAAAAGGGGAAAGATAAATATTTAAAATTAACCGAAGCGCAGTATCAAAAATCTCTTAGTGAAAAAAAAGAAATAGAAAAGAAAGTGGCTGGAATCAGGTCAAGGATTTTTGAATTAATCGGTGTTCCGGATGCTCCCACCTTCGGCGAGGCGCTGGAAATGGCAAAAACAGTTTCCGCTTCAACCGGAATCAGGCCAGCCTTTCTTTTGGCTGTTCTTACCCAAGAGTCAAATATCGGCAAGAACGTAGGACAATGTTTTCTGAAAGACGCTAAAACAGGAGCCGGGGTTGTTGCCAGTAGCAACAAGAGCATCTCCAATGTTATGAGTCCGAAAAGAGATACGGCTCCATTTATAGAAATTACAAAAGAATTAGGCAGGGATCCTTTTAATACTTTGGTTTCTTGCCCTATGAGCTATGGTTATGGGGGGGCTATGGGTCCGGCTCAATTTATTCCTTCCACTTGGCAATCTTATAAAGATAGAATAAAGGCCGCCACAGGAAAAGCGGCTGATCCTTGGAACATCCGGGACGCTTTTTTTGCCGCCGGTTTTTATTTAAGCGATTATGGGGCGAAAAAGCAGACAGCGGATGCGGAATGGAAAGCGGCGATGATTTATTTTTCCGGAGGCACTAACGTGAAATACCGTTTTTATGGCGATTCAGTTGTTTCAATTACTAAGCAGTATTTGTCCGACATCGCCGACCTCGACACCGTTAAATAAATTATTCTTCCTGCTCTTCGGCTGATTCCATGGCTTCTATAATGGGGTCAAGTCTTCCTTCCATTATCTCTTCAATGCCGTGGAAAGATTTTTTAATTCGGTGGTCGGTTACTCTGTCTTGAGGAAAATTGTAGGTTCTGTTTTTCTCCGCTCTTTTGGCCCTTCCTATTTGTCCTTTTCTGTCCCCGCCTAATTTTTGAGCCTCTTCCTCCTCTCTTATTTCAAGGAGGCGAGCTGATAGAACGCTCAAGGCGTTTTCTTTATTTTGGAGCTGGTTTCTTTCGGTCTGGGATTCAACGACCAATCCTGTCGGGATATGGACTATTCTTACAGCCGTCTCTCTTTTATTGACGTTTTGCCCGCCCGGTCCTGACGAACGGCAATATTCAATTTTTAATTCATCAGGTTTAATTTCCAATTGAGTATTTTTCGGTTTCGGAAGAATGGCCACTGAAACGGTGGAAGTGTGTATTCTTCCGCTTTTTTCCGTTTCGGGAATTCTCTGGACTCTATGGACCCCGGACTCGTTTTTCATTTTAGAGAAAATATCGCCGTTCCCGTCCGCATCGCTATGCGAAGCGTTGCGGGTGGATTCCAGCTGAAATACGATTTCTTTAAATCCGCCAGTTTCAGTAGGGCTGGAATTAAGGATTTTTTGCCTCCAACCTTGCTGTTCCGCGAACCTTGAATACATCTTGAATAAATCTCCGACGAATAAAGCTGCTTCGTCTCCCCCTGCGCCGGCCCTGATTTCAACGATTATGTCTTGCGGTTCAGAGCTTTCTTTCTGGCCTTTGATTAATTTTTTTAATTCTTTTTCCAAGACCTCCTTTCTTTCCCTGAATTGAGTAATCTCAATTTCAGCCAAGGAGGATAATTCGGGGCCTTCTTTCCCATTCAGGATCGCCCTGTTTTCTTCAATTCTGTCGTCAATTTCTTTTATTTCTTTTTCTTTCTCAATTATTTTTTCAAGATAGCTTTTCCTTTTAGATAGTTCTTCAAATTTTTTCCAGCCCGCATCGCTACGCGAAGCGTTGCTGGCGGGCCAATCAGAAATCAGCTCAGGGTTGCTGAGCTGATTTAAAATTTCTTTATATTCCCGCTGAATATCGCTTAGGTTATCCATTTCCTGATTGAGCGATTAATCCTTCTTTGATGTCTTTTCGGCTGTCCGTTTTCTTCTTTTTTCTTTCTTACTTTTGGCATCAGTCTTATGAGACATTCTCTTTCTGAATTTTTCCACCTTAGCCATAGCGTCGGTATCTTTTTCTTTTCCGGTATAAAAAGGATGGCATTGAGAGCAGATTTCAGTCTCAATGTATTCCTTAGTTGAACCGACGGTAAAAGTATGTCCGCAGGCGCATTTGACCTTGGTCTCGGGATAATATTTTGGATGAATATCTTCTTTCATATTGAGTATAATAACAAATCCCTAAATTAAAAGCAATACTTGCGTTAAAACATGATATGTGATAAATATTGAAGTATGATTTGTTAAGATTTTTAATTATAATTTTTAAAAAATGACCGAAGATAAAAAGAAGAATAAAATAAAAACAGCAGACGAAGCAAAGGAAGGACTTGACTTTGAAGAATTAGTTAAGGCCGGTTTGTATTTTGGCCACAAAACTTCAAGCACTCATCCTAAGATGAAGCAATACATTGAATCGTCAAGGAATAGAATTCATATTATTGATTTGGCGAAAACAGCGGAAAAATTAAAAGAAGTTCTTGATTTTATCGGCGATCTGGTTTCTCAAGGGAAAGAAATTCTTTTTGTCGGCACCAAGATTCAGGTAAAAGATAAAATAAAAGAGGTGGCTGAAGAATGCCATCTTCCTTACGTCAATCAAAGATGGCTCGGAGGAACATTCACTAATTTCGAAACAATCAAAAAGAGATTGGAATATTTCAGGAGTTTGGAAATGCAGAAGGCTTCAGGCGAGCTCCAAAAATACGTAAAGAAAGAAAGACTTAAGATTGACAGAGAAATAGAGGGGCTGAGGAAGAAATTCGGAGGCATTAAAAATTTGGAAAAACTTCCGACAGCTGTATTCGTTACAGATATGAAAGAAAACATCCTGGTTGTAAAGGAGGCCAGAGAGAAGGGGATAATAGTGATTGCTATCGCTGACACTAATGTTAACCCGGCGTTGGCGGATCATTTCATTCCCGCTAACGACGACGCTATTTCTTCGTTAAATTATATTCTGGACAGAGTGAAGAAAGCAATTTTAGAAGCCAAACCCCAGCCAAAGGCCAGTCAGCCTCTGGCTGACAAAAAATAATTATGGCAAGTATTGAGGAAATAAAAAAACTCCGCGAAGAAACAGGAATTTCTTTGATGGAATGCCGGAAGGCTCTTGAAAAATCAGGCGATGATATTGAGAAGGCAAGGGATATTTTGAGAACATGGGGTAAGGAAGTCGCCAAGAAAAAAGGGGCGGAAAGAACAGCCGGCCAAGGTTTAATTGAGAGCTACATTCACCCTAATAAAAAAATAGGGGTTTTATTGAGCATTCGCTGCGAATCAGATTTTGTGGCCATGTCTGATAACTTCAAGAATTTAAGCCATGAAATATGTCTTCAGGTGGCGGCTTCAAATCCGATGTTCGTCAGAAGAGAAGATATCTCTGCTGAAGTATTGGAGAAAGAAAAGGAAATTTACAAAGAACAAATGAAGGACTCCGGCAAGTCCCAACAGATTCTTGAGCAAATCACAGAAGGCAAGCTAAGAAAATACGAGGAGCAAAATTGCCTGCTTCTTCAGCCGTGGATAAAGGAGCCGGACAAGAAAGTTGAAGATTTGGTCAATGAGTATATTTCTAAAATCGGCGAAAAAATCGTCATTGAAAAATTTACAAGATATGAGTTATGAAACAATAATCGCTTTAATTGCGATGGGGGCCGGTTTTCTCGGGGCGAGCATTATTTTTTTTAAGAAAATTCCGGCACTCGCGAGTTTGCCGGAGGTAGCAGAGGCAGGCTCGGCTAAAAGCCATTGGTCAGAATCAATTATCGCTTCGGGAAAAAAGCATCAGGAAAAAATAATCAAAACAGCCGTATCCGGGATGAAATCAGTGAGGTCAATGAAATCAATAACAGAGGTTAAGGCTTCGGAGTGGATTAAAAATTTGCAGAAAAGAACAAAGAAGGAGAAGAAGAAAGATAATTATTGGGATGAGATCAGAAAATCCTTCAAGAAATAATTTCCGCCAGAATAGCTCAGCGGTAGAGCAACTGTTTTGTAAACAGTAGGTCGGCGGGTCCGAATCCCCCTTCTGGCTCAGGGTGTTGACATGTAATTTTGGAAAAGCTAATATGGATGAACGGAGAAATGAAAAAAATAAAAGAAGAAATGGAAAGGACGTTGAAAATTAAATACAGTAATAGTTCTAAGTCAGTTTTTTTGAGTTGTTCCGAATATTTTTGGAATTTCTCAAAAGATTCCAAGTTTTTTTTGAGAGTTTGATCCTGGCTCAGGATGAACGCTGGCGACGTGGAAAAGGCATGCAAGTCGAATGTCCCGCATTTTTGCGGGACATGGCGAACGGGTTAGTAACACGTAGATACGTGCCCCAAAGTCTCGCATAACCCCGTGAAAGCGGGGACAATTCGAGATGGTTTCCGCTTTTTGCGGAATAAAGATTTATCGCTTTGGGAGCGGTCTGCGTCCTATCAGCTAGTTGGTGAGGTAATGGCTCACCAAGCCTACGACGGGTAGGGGATGTGAGAGCATATTCCCCAACAAAGGCACTGAGATACGGGCCTTACTCCTACGGGAGGCAGCAGTCGATAATCTTCCACAATGGGCGAAAGCCTGATGGAGCAACGTCGCGTGCTCGATGAAGCCCTTCGGGGTGTAAAGAGCTTTTCTCTGTGAACAATTTTGTAGCAATGCGGAATGAGTGTAATAGAGGAATAAGGGGGGGCTAACTCTGTGCCAGAAGCCTCGGTAAGACAGAGCCCCCAAGCGTTATCCGGATTTATTGGGCGTAAAGGGTCCGTAGGCGGTTTAGTAAGTTTGATGTCAAATATCCCAGGCTTAACCCGGGAAACATATCAAATACTGCTGAACTAGAGGGCGCTAGAGGTTGATAGAACGATCGGTGTAGGGGTGAAATCCGTTGATATCGATCGGAATACCAAATGCGAAGGCATTCAACTGGGGCGACCCTGACGCTGAGGGACGAAAGCGTGGGGATCAAAAAGGATTAGATACCCTTGTAGTCCACGCTGTAAATTATGGATACTAGCTATCTGAAGTGTCGACCCTTTAGGTGGCGAAGCTAACGCGTTAAGTATCCCGCCTGGGGAGTACGGCCGCAAGGCTAAAACTCAAAGGAATAGACGGGGATTCACACAAGCGGTGGATCATGTGGCTTAATTCGACGGTAAACGAGGAACCTTACCAGGACTTGAAATGCTAATGACGTTCTGCAGAAATGCGAACTTCCCACAAGGACATTAGCACAGGTGCTGCATGGTTGTCGTCAGTTCGTGTCTTGAGACGTACGCTTAAGTGCGGTAACGAACGCAACCCTTGCCCTATGTTTTAAATGTCATAGGGGACTGCCCGGGACAACCGGGAGGAAGGCGAGGATGACGCCAAATCAGCATGGCCCTTTGACGTCCTGGGCTGCACACGTGATACAATGGGACAGACAATGGGTAACCAAAGCGCAAGCTGGAGTTAATCTTATCAAACTGTCCCCCAATTCGGATTGAGGTCTGCAACTCGACCTCATGAAGCCGGAATCGCTAGTAATCGCCAATCAGCTATGTGGCGATGAATACGTCCCTGAATCTTGTACTCACCGCCCGTCACATTAGGGAAGTCGATAATAGCCGAAATCCCCGTTCGCGGGGCATAAGCTAAGATCGGTAACAAGAATGAAGTCGTAACAAGGCATGCGTAGGGGAACCTGCGCATAGATCAATAATTTTTAATTGTTTGTCGACCGTGGTTGAGAAATGAGAATTCTTTTCTCAACTTTGCGGGGTTGGTCGAATTCCTGAAAAAATCGACCTTCGGAACAACTCAAAGATACTGAAGAACTACAAAAAACAAGGCAGGCCTTGTTTTTTGGGTTTAATTTGCTAAAATTAAAATCACTTTTCATAATCAACCCAAATGATTTTTTATAAAATTTTTTCTTATATATACAAAAGAGCGGCTCGGAGCATGTGCCTGGACTGCAAGGATTTTATAAAGAATGGGGCGAAAATTCTTGATTTAGGTTGCGGTTCGGGAATAGCCGGAGATTATTTTAAAAAATTTTTTAAGGCCGAGGTTTTTGGGGTGGATGTAAAAAATAATAGGGTGGTTGATCTTCCCTTTAAAAAAATAGACGGGAAAAATCTTCCCTTTGATGATAATTCGTTTGACGCAGTTCTGATATGCTATGTTCTTCACCACGCCGAAGACCCCATCGCCGTTTTAAAAGAAGCGAGGAGGGTGGGGAAGGAAAGGATTGTTATTTACGAAGATATGGCTGACGGATTTTTTTCAAAATTATTCTGCCGTTTCCATGGATTAAGCTTTGATATTTTCTTTCAGGGATTTGTCGGCAAAAAGCGGGAAAATCCGGAATATTTTTTTAAGGGGGAGAAAGAATGGCAGGGGATTTTTAAGGGATTGGGGCTGAAAGTTGTTTTTGAGAAAAGGATTTCGTTGCCGATTTCCCCGGTCGCCAAAAGAATTTTTATTTTAGATATCGTAAAATAATATGCGTTTGAAAATATAATAATATGCGTGTGTAGCTTCGGCCTCGTCCAGAGGACGATCAGCCTTTGGCTGAGGTTAGAGCGCGTCACCTTTGGATATGTTCTGTGTGTATTTTTTGAAAAGCATTAAAAATGGTAAGATTTACGTAGGATTTACTTCTAAAAATATTGAGGTAAGGGTTGAAGAACATAATAGCGGTTCAAACGTTTTTACGAAAAACAATAAGCCATGGGTTTTGGTATATTATGAGATATTTAGTTGTGAAAAATGCGCTAGAGCGAGAGAGAAGTTTTTTAAATCGGGTATGGGTAAAAGATTAAAAAAGATAATTGTAGATAATTTTAATATGCGCGTGTAGCTCAGTTGGTTAGAGCGCGTCACTGATAATGACGAGGTCCGTGGTTCGAGTCCACGCTCGCGCACTCTTTCACCTCGCTCTCTTGCCGTTATTCGGCAGGGGGAACGGAGTTTTGTTTTAAGGCGGTTTTTTGTTTGAAATACTTGACAAGATTTATATAGTATGCTATACTTACATCATGAGAGTTAATCCTGAGCAGACATACGAAAAAGTGCTCAGGGGAAAGTACGGAGAGGTGTATTATCTTTCGTTCACAAGGGGGACGCCCGTACCGCCGAACGTAGGCGATTGCAGGAGATTTTCTCATCCATGGAAGAGCTAAAGAAGTTCCTTCTTAGTCAGGAGGATTTCAATGATTTTTCTAGATTTGAAGATGCAGAGAGCTGCATTTTCAAGGACGAAAAATTCCCGTGCGCCTTCACGGGATAGGTGTTTAAGGGAGCACGACAATAATTGTCCTCTGCCCCTATATTTCTAAGTTCGGAATTACATTATTAAAAAATTACGAATTTAGAAATGCTCCGGTCCCGCTGAAAGCGGGACGGGGGTTTAAAGAAAGAAGTCGGAAGCGCTTTCGCGACGGGGATATCTCTTTCCAGTTCTTCGCAAGAAGAACAATCTCTGTTACGAAAGCACCCCCGGCTTTTTTCAGTCCAGAGGACTATTCAGCCCAGAGAGCTTTCAAGTTGTAAATGTGTCAATGAGGAGGTAAAATAGAAAAATAAGAACAATATTTAGAATATTTTTGAACTCTATGAAAACTCGAAAGGAAGATAATATAATTTACCATGGTAGTAATTGGGTATTGGTTGAAACCCAAGATGATAATCTTTTTGATATATTGTACAAAGAAGGGTACGAGAGAGTGGTTTTGGTGAATCAATTGGGTGTGGACGGTACATTTGAATATATTATTGGCAAAAAAACAGAAAAAACGGATGATTTTCCGGTCGGCCCAGAAACCGAAGAAGGATCGATACTTTTCGAATTAAATAAATTAGAGATGGGTTGGGCTGGCAGTATTCAGTATGGTGGAGCGCCAATAAATACTGATGGTTCGAGATCATTGCTTACTCCGCAGATGGTCATCAGTGTTATTAATAAAGTTGTCAATAAAAAGGATGAACAAAATTTTCTAATCGGCAAAGATCAACAATTTGAAATTGACCCGGAAAAATTATTCTCCAAAGAATCATCATGCTATCAAGTGGAAACAGATCGGCTGGGCAAAGTATCCTATGTAAACATAGATAACGCCGCTACAACTCCGCCTTTTATATCGGTGCAAAATGGCGTTAATGATTATTTAAAGACTTATGGTTCAGTTCATCGTGGAGCTGGTACTAAATCAAAAATATCTACTGATATTTACGAACAAACACGGCAAGTCATTAAAAATTTTGTTGGGGCTCCGGAAAATTTTTATGTTCTTTTTTCCGGAAACACAACTGGAGCCATGAATAATGTAGCCTATTTTTTCTCATTTCTTGATGGAAAGGTGGCGGTATCGGAAATAGAGCATAGCTCATCTTGGTTGCCATGGATTAAAGCTGAAGGTGAAAGATCGTTGGGAGCAAATCGCGTTGATTTTGCACATGTGCATGAAACACAAGAAAAAATACAAGAAGCGGGTCGTGAAATGGTTTTGAGGTATCCACTCAATAGCGAAGGTGAGTTTGACCTCGCTGGCATTGAAGAAATGCTAAAAAAATAATAAAATTAAGGCGTTTATTTTGACTGCCTCGTCAAATCTGACTGGTTATCGTCCAGATATTAAAAAAATTGGCGAACTTGTTCATAAATATGGAGCATACTATATTATCGATGCTTGCCAATTTTTGCAACACCACAAAGTTGATATGATGGAAATGGGAATAGACTTTCTGGCCGTTTTCGGACACAAATTTTACGCGCCTTATGGTGGTGGTTTTCTTATTGGGCCAAAAAACTTTTTGGATGAATTTTTGCCGTATCAGATTGGCGGTGGCAACTTGCCCTACATTACAAGGGAGGGTGTGTTCTTGCGCTATAAAAATCAATTAGCGCATGATCCCGGTACACCAAACGCCGTTGGCGCTGTCTCTATGGCTATCGCGCTTAATCAATTGAAAAAAATCGGAATCGAAAAAATTGAATCATATGAATCAAATTTAGCGAGAGAAGCATTTGACGTTTTGAAAAAAAACGAAAAGGTTCGTCTGCTTGTAAAGAGTAATCACTTAAGTACAGTAATACCTTTTATCATAGAAGGGCAGGATTCACAGATAGTTGCCGAACGCTTAAATAAAGAATTTGGAATAGGCGTTCGCGCTGGAAGTTTTTGCGTGTATGACGTGGTAAGAAATCTTTTGGGAATAGAGGACGAGCAGAAAATAATTGAGGCCGTTAATCATGGCGATACCTCGCTTATACCAGGAATTATTCGGGCATCTTTTGCGCTTTGCAACTCAAGAAATGATGTAAAAAGATTTATTCAAGCAATAAATTGCGTTACTCAAAATAATTAAATATATGAATAATAAAAAATCACAAATGTTTAGCGAAACACCAGCTGTACTGCAACGCGAGGATCATAAGTATATGTCTACCGAAGACAAAAAATGTGAAAAGGAAATAACCGAAGAAAAAAAAGAGAGGTAGAGGCAAATCCTTCGCAAGATTCCGGTTGCAGTAAATAACTTTTACGGTGATCCTGTTATACAGTGGGAAAACACAATTGAAAAATTAGGAAATTTAGAAAAAAGTCGTCATACTGGTCCAATTGGGATTATTATGAAGGGGAAGCTTGACGAGAGGAAAGTAACGGAACTTAAAGAAAAAAAAGAGAAGGGATTAAATTTAGTAATTTTAATTTCTATTTCTGAATTAACAGAGTTAGAAGGAACTGATTCTGCGCATCGTTATGAAAATATCCGTATGTTAACCGAGGCCGGCGTACCAGCTATTGCTTATATTCGTCCGATGATGCCCCCCTTTAATACTTCTGAGGAGGTGATTGGCAAAATTTTTTCACAGTTAAAAGAGGCCGGTTGCACTTCCGCAGTTGCATCTGGTTTTCGTGGCGACGAAGCTTTAGTGGAAAGACTTTCTCCCGACGAAAGAGTGCAATGGGCTATGCGGGTAAAGGTAATGCCCGGAGAAATTTTTAAAAGAATCAAAAAATATGCCGAAGCAAATAACATCCAGTTATTTACTCGAACCGCTTGCGCTGTTTCTGCTGCCACTGGAGGAGAAAGAACCTATAATCCATACTACAATAGTCCTAATTTAGTTAAATGCACGGAATTAAATTGTCCGATACAGGACACTTGCGCTCCGCTTTCCGAGCCGAAAGAAGGATCGCTTGAACTTATAAAACGATTAGGGTTTGATGTGGAATTTGTTCCTTCTGCCAATGGAAAAGCGTGTGGTGTAAGCGGGGAAGACAGATTGAGATGTCCCTCTTGTTGCACGACTTGTTATTTTTCCAGCAATATTCCCCACTTATTGGTTAGGGGCAATGTGAATTTAGGAGACTTGGCTTTTATCAGATTTACGACCGGCATGATGGCTATGCAACCAGGACGA
>PEWS01000028.1 GCA_002779355.1 Candidatus Nealsonbacteria bacterium CG07_land_8_20_14_0_80_39_13
AGTGTTCGGATTCAAAGGTAAATCTACGGGACGTGGGTGAGTGGTAACCAGTCCAACCGCCGGTTCACAAAATCGGAGCGCGCAGGTTGAAATCCTGCCGACTGCAATTATATTTTGCCTCGGGTAGCCAAGATGACAAAGGCGCTCGACTGCTAATCGAGTTATCTTATTGACGCACGTGAGTCAAGAGGATATGCACGGGTTCAATCCCGTCCGAGGCGATAAAGCAAAACACCTTCAGAAACAGAAGGTGTTCTTTTTTTTTGCTTAATACTTACTACTTACTACTCAATACTCATTTCATTGAGCTCTCTCCAGCCATTGTCCACGTTATCTTGAATCTCTTTGACCGCCTGTTCATCTTTGAGCAAGTGATCAAATCTTTTTTGCGTTTTCAAAAATTCTTGAACCGGTTTTATTACTGTCGGCTTGGCGGTAATTTTATATTTTCCGTTTTCAATTTCATAAAGAGGCCAAAAGTTGGTTTCAAAGGCCAGTTCTGAAATTCTGATTGTGTCCTTGGGGGAATATCCCCAACCAGGAACGCAAGGAGAAAAAACCAGAAGAAAAGAAGGCCCTTTGGTTTCAAAAGCTTTCTTGGCCTTAGCAACCAGATCCGACAGATTGTGAACAGCAGCTTGAGCCAAATAAGGCATATTATGGCCGGCCATAATTTTCATCATATCTTTTCTCGGCGTTTCTTTCCCCAACGGAGTCGTTTCGGTTTTAACTCCTTCCGGCGTGGCTGAAGACCTCTGATTTCCGGTATTTTGGTAAGCCCCATTGTCGTAGCAGACGTAAAGGAAATTGTGCCTCCTTTCCACTGCTCCGGACAAACTTTGAAATCCTATATCATAAGTTCCGCCATCGCCTCCGAAAGCAACGAATTTAAATTTCTCGGCCCCTGATTGAAGCTTTCCCTTTTTCGCCAAAATTTTATGAGCTGTCTCTACTCCGGAGATCGTAGCAGCCGCGTTTTCAAAAGCGTTATGAACAGAAGAAATCCCCCAGGCATTATCAGGATAAATAGTTGTTGTAACTTCAAGACAGCCGGTTGCCATTGAGGCGGCTATTGGAGCGTCTGTTTGAGCCAGTATCTGGCGAACAATAACAGGAATAGGACAGCCGGCGCAAGTCCGAGTGCCCTTGGCCAATTTTTGTTTATTTAATTTTCCCGCCAATTCTTTGTAATCCATATTTATTGAATATATTTTATTTTGTCGTCAATTTTTCCTTTTTTTAAATCTGCAAACACCTGTTCTATTTGCCTTTCAAAAATCGCTCTCCCGCCAAGCCCGAAAACATATTTCTGAATAGGAATTCTTGTTCCGGCTAAGCTCTGATTAATTTCAGCGAAAAGAGGAGGATTAGCGCCAAAAGACATAGACCTGTCTAAAACAGCTATCTTCTTAACCTTTTTCAGCGCCTCGGCAATTTCTTTGTAGGGAAATGGCCTGAAAAGATGAGGTTTCAAAAGCCCGACTTTTTCTCCCTTATCTCTTAATTTATCAACGACTTCCTTGGCCGTTCCGGCTGTGGAATTCATAACAACAATAGCTGTATTAGCGTCTTTCAAACGATATTCTTCAAAAAACTTATAATCCTTGCCGGTTATTTTCTTAAAATTCTTAGCCTCCTCCTTGAATATAGCCGGAACTCTTTCAATGGCTTTTTGCTGGCTCAATTTAAATTCAAAATGAGAATCCTGAACGGAAAACGGCCCGACTAAAATCGGTTTTTGAGGATTGAGGAAATCATAAGGAGCATTATATTCTCCGATAAAATCAGCTATGGCTTTATCGTCAAAGATAGCCACTTTCTCAAGCTGATGAGTGCTTATAAACCCGTCTGCCATAACCATAATAGGCAGAGAAATTTCTTTTCTGGAAGCGATTTTAAAAGCCAAAATCAAAAACTCATAAAACTCTTGAGCGTTCTCTGTATAAATCTGAATCCAGCCGGAATCGCGGACCATCATTGAATCAGAATGGTCGCAATGGATGCTTATCGGCGCTGACAAAGCCCGATTAGTTATGGCCATTAAAATCGGCAGGCGCAAACCGGAAGCGACGTAAACGATTTCCGACATCAAGGCTAATCCTTGAGAGTTGCTGGCTGTGGCTGTCTTGGCTCCGGCTACAGCTGAACCGACACAGGCGCTCATGGCTGAATGCTCTGACTCAACATTTATTGTTTCAGCGTTAACCCGGCCGTCAGCAACCATCTTACTGAATGTTTCAATAATCGGGCTTTGGGGAGTAATCGGATAAGAAGCCATGACCTCAATTCCAATCTGACGCAAGGCCTCGGCCGCCGCCTCCCCGCCAGACATCGGTTTTATTATATAATTTTTTGTTTTCTCTTTTTTCATAAATTACTTAATCACTTAATCACTTAATGACTTCTTTTATTTCTTATTCATGGTGATGGCTTTGGCCGGACATTCTTGAGCGCAAATTCCGCATCCCTTGCAGTATTCAAAATCAATTTCCATCTGTCCCTTATTCTCGTTGTATTTTATGGAATTTTCCGGACAAAAATTAACGCACTTAAAACACTTAGCGCATTTGTTGTTATCAATTGAGGGAGTCAAAACACGCCAAGAACCGGTCTTTAGCCGTTCGCTTGTTCCAGCCGGCAAAACCGGCTTTAATTCTTTAAATTTAGATTTTTTCATAACCGATTTTTAATGCTTTAATATTTTTCTCCAATACTTCTTTCGGTAAGCGGGAAAACTTGCTCTCTACCGATTTTGCCAATTCCTCCAAACTCAAGATCCCTGAAACTTTCGCCAGGGTGCCGATGGCCGAGATATTGGGAAAGTCTTTTCCAAACAATTCAAAAGAAATTTTAGTCGCGTCAATGGATAGAATTTTGATATTAGATATTTTTGGAAAAAATTTTTCTTTAAGTTCAACAGGGGTTTTAGAAGAATTAAAAATAAAAGTCCCTCCTTTTCCCAAATGTTCAATAATCCCTCCGACATTAGGGAGGTCTTCATCCAGAACCAAAACTATGTCTGATTTTTCCACCGGTTCGTTGCTTCTTATAGCTTTATCTCCTCCTTCTCCGATTTTAATATAAAAATTAGTCGGCGCGCCGGTTCTTTCCGGCCCGAATTCAGGGAAGGTTTTTGCTTCCATTCCTTTATTGATGGCGGTAGTGGCGAAAATTTCCGCAGCTGTCTTCCCGCCCTGCCCCCCTCGACTATAAATTCTAATCTTTAGCATAATTCAATTCTACCACTTTTATTGTTTTATGTTTATAGCCCCCCCCCGCAGGCATTGTTTACGCATTTGCAATTATCGCCTGTAGCACAGGAACATGCGTAACATAAAATATTTTCTGATTGCGCCTTTATTAATGGCACGTAAATAAAGTCTGCGCATCCACCGCAACAGCTAGCGCACAGGCATTCGCCATCATTTTCGCAATATGTTTTATTCTTAATATATTCCGGTTTCGGATATTTTGCGGAAATTTCACCAGTTTTTGCGTCAATGCCAAGCTTAACTGCAACAGCATTCGTTGGTTGCCATCCCTCGCCTTTATGATAAGAGACAACCCAAGTTAGCTTATCAATCTCTTGTCCGCATTTTACATAGACACCTCTCACCTGCCACATCATATCACACCACCCTGTTTGAAACGCAGTTAAATCCGCATCCGGATATAGCTTCAAGAACTCCTTCACTTCTTCGGTTGCCTTGGCTATCGCTATAGCTTTAGATTCTGTAATTTGGGCTTGTGTGTTCTGTACCTTTTTGGGACTAATACACAATCCGTAACAATAAGGATCCGGAAGTCCGCAAAAAGTATTTGGCGGACAAGAATTAATATTGTGTCTTATCCCAATACATTTGCTCTCTGATCCGCAAGGCTTAGGACAGAAGAATGACACAAGCAAAATCACTGCCAAAATTCCAATTACGATTCCCGCTCCGATTAAGATTTTTGTTTTTGAATTCATAATTTTTATTGAAATTTTGCCCTTCTTTCTTTATCGATTTTGAGGATCTTTATACCGCTTCTTAAATCCGCCTGTCCGCTCGTATATCTCCCACATAATCATCCATGACGCCACCATTACCGCCA
>PEWS01000029.1 GCA_002779355.1 Candidatus Nealsonbacteria bacterium CG07_land_8_20_14_0_80_39_13
TCAAGGTCTGAAGTTGAATGCGTTAAGTGTTCGGATTGAGGGGTAGCTGTGGGGAACATGGGTTTCTCTATTATAGCCTCTTTTTTTAATCTTGGCAGTCTGCGTCCATCTCTCTTAAGCGTCTCCATTACCATCTCTGTGCTTGTTATGGCGATATTAAGGGAGCATAAACGCATTTTAAGTTCAGAAAGATCATCTAAACTTTCTTGTTCAATGACAAGAAATAAATTATTACTTGTCAGATAAGCCTCATTGACGCATTCCATTTCCAATATCTCTTCTAATATCTTTTCTAATAACTCTCCTTTGTCGCCGGGGATTTTATTCCTAATCGTTATAATTACATTCATTTTTTATGTTTGACCTCTTCAATTTTTATTGGTTTTGGCTCATAAAATCAGAAAAATCAATTCTGGGTATTTTATTTTTCAGGAGCTACCCTGATAAGATATAACAAAAAACAGTCCGAGTCAACAAAAAACAGAGGGTATGATCTGCAGCCTCTGTTTTTAAACTTCCCTGATATTGGCGCCGAGATGGCGTAGTTTTTTTACCAAATCTTCGTGTCCGCGGTTGATTTGAGAAACGCCACTTACAATACTCTCTCCCTTTGAAGTCAAAGCCGCTAAAACTAAAGCTGCGCCCGCTCTGATATCAGACGAGATCATTTTATTGCCTCCCAGAAGCGTTCTTTTCCCAAAAATTAAAGCTCGGTGAGGGTCGGTAACTTCAATGTCAGCCCCCATCTTCCTTAATTCCTGCATATAAAGAAATCTGTTCTCGTAAAGCGGTTCGTGGATTAAACTTTTCCCTTCGGCTTGAGTGAGGAGAACTGAAATGTGTGGCTGGAGGTCGGTTGGAAATCCCGGATAAGGGAGAGCTTGTATTTTTGTCGCTTTAAATTTCCCGCATGGTTTCATCAGAATACTATCTTCGAGAACGTTGAAATTCACTCCTATTTCTTTCATTTTTTCAAAAAAGAAAGATAAGTGGTCAGGGCAGACATTTTTTATCGTTCCTGATCCTCCGGTGATGGCCATAGCGACCATAAAAGCGCCGACTTCAAGCGGATCAGAACAAATAGAGTGCTTTGCTCCTGACAATTCTTTAACGCCTTCAATTTCAATGGTATGGGTTCCGACTCCTTTGATGTCAGCTCCCATATTGATCAGCATTTTTCCCAGATCCTGGACCTGCGGTTCAGCGGCGGCAATCTCAATTTTTGTTTTTCCCTTGACCAAAACAGCCATCATCATTAAGTTTTCCGTTGCCGTAACAGAAAATTCCTTAAGGACGATTCTTTTTCCGGTCATTTTTTGAGGAGCTTTAAATATGTAGAAGCCGTCTTTTTCTTGAATTTTTACTCCGAAATTTTTTAAAGCTTCCAAATGAGTGGTTATCGGCCTTAGTCCGATTTTATCTCCTCCCGGTTTAGGCACCCTTAATTCTTTAAATCTGGTTAAGAGGGGACCGATCATCAGAACCGAGACTCTCATCTTTTCAAACAATTCCGAAGATATTCTTTTCGGGTCAATATTTTTCGGATCTATTTTTATTTTATTCCTTCCCAGCCATTCAATTTTCGCCCCCATTTTTTCCATCATCTCTATTTGGTTTAGGACGTCTGAAACAAGAGGGACATTGTCAATAACGGATTCTTTTTCAGTCAAAAGAGAGGCAGCTAAAATCGCTCCGGCCGCATTTTTGTAGCCGGAAACAGTAACTGTTCCCGAAAGAGGAACTCCACCCCTTATGATAAAATTTTCAGCCATATTTTTAATTATTTTTTTTGCTTCTTTCCTTCTTTCCTTTTTCAGTGTATAATAAAAAAATGAATATGTCAAAGAAAAAAAACATCGTCGTTATCGGCGGGGGAACAGGGACATTTACCGTGCTCTCCGGCCTCAAGAAATATCCCTTGGATATTTCAGCTATTGTTTCTATGGCTGACAGCGGAGGCTCTAACAAGGTGATTAGAGATGAGTTAGGATTGCTTCCGACGAGCGACATAAGGCAATGCTTCGTTGCCTTAGCCAAAGAAAGCAATCAAACAGAGCAGCTTTTAAGGGATCTTTTTATGTACCGTTTTGATAAAGGCAATGGGCTGAAGGGAATGACTTTCGGCAATCTATTTCTGGTCGCTCTGTCTGATATTCTCGGTTCTCAAAACGAAGCCATTGAAAAGACCAGTCAAGTTTTGAAAATAAAAGGCAGGGTTTTGCCGGTTACTTTAAGCAACTCTAATCTTGCGGCTGTTTATGAAGACGGCAGCAAGGTGGTTGGAGAGCATTTTATAGACGAACCGGAACATGACGGAAAAGTAAAAATTGAGAAGCTTTTTTTGGAGCCGATTTCAAAAGCTAATCCAAAAGCCATATCAGCTATTATGGAGGCAGATATAATTGTCATCGGTCCCGGCGATTTATATACCAGCTTGATAGTTAATCTGCTTGTTAAGGGTATTGTTCCGGCTTTGCAAAAAACAAAAGGGAAAATAGTTTATGTTATGAATTTGATGACTAAATACGGCCAGACAGCCGGTTTTACAGCCAAAGACCATATTTCTGATTTGGAAAAATATTTAGGGAAAAATCAGCTTGACTATGTTTTGGTTAATTCAGGGAAAATTCCCGGAAAAATCGCTACAAAATACGGGAAAGAAGAAAATAGCATCGCTGTCGAAGATGATTTAGGGGAAGAGTCTTTTAAAATAGTAAGAGGAGATTTTCTCAACAAGAAAGAAGTTAAAAAAAGTTCCGCCGACTCTTTGAAGAGAAGCCTTATCCGCCACGATTCAGACAAACTGGCCAAAGCGATAAAGAAATTAGTTAAAATTTAATTCAGCGATTCTAAATTAACGCATAACTCATCCTCCCAAATCATTTCCGGGTAGCTTTTAAGCATTTCTCTGACGTATTTTTTTCGTTCCTCGTAAATTTTTTCTGTCTTGGCTTCAAATTTTACAGTCAAATAGGGGCCATTTTGCGAATAGCGGAAAATTATCATTCCGTCGTCAAAGTCCGCCCGCACGCCATCATCTCCGGGGATGATTTTATCATCAATAATCTTGGCGTTCGGGAAATCTTTTTTGAATATAACGGATAAATTTCTGACGACTTCTATTTTTTTGTCATCCGGACATCCCATTTTTATCTCCGGAGAGGAAATAAATTTAGGGAAACTTTCATAAAGCCTGCTCAAAGAAAGATTTTTCTCTGATAGATATTCAAGTATTCTTAAAGCCGCATAAGATCCGTCATCGTGACCGTAGGCATTGTCGGCAAAAAAGAAATGTCCGGAAAGCTCTCCGCCAAAAGCGGCATTTTCTAAGGCGATTTTTGATTTGATAAAGGAATGGCCTGTTCGCCAAACAATCGGGATGCCATTGTTTTCTTTTATGACTTCAGGGACGACTTGAGAGCACAGGGTATTGTAAATTATTTTTGAGCCGGGGAATCTTTCCAGTATTTCTTTGGCGAAAATAGCCACCAGCACATCGTTCCACAGGATACGACCCTTTTCATCAACGGTTCCTATTCTGTCTCCATCACCGTCGAAAGCTAAGCCTATGTCAGCTTTTTCTTCCAGCACTACTTTTCCGACTCTGTCCATGACGTTTTTTGACGTTGGGTCAGGTGTGCCGATTGGAAAACTCCCATCTACTTTCAGATTTTTTCCGATAACTTCGCATCCGGCTCGTTTTAAAATCTCCGGAATATAAATCCCTGTTGTTCCGCATCCGGAATCAACTACGACTCTGAATTTTTTCTTTAGACAGACTCTTTTTAGGATATCTTTATAATAATCTTCAGTGACATCCGCTTTTTTAATGGTTCCGATTTTTTCAGATTTAAAGTAGGATTCTTTTTCAACTATTTCTTTTATTTCCCGCACTTCTTCCGGGCCGGTAGTGAGGGAATAGCCGATGCCCATCTTAAAGCCGTTGTAATTGGCCGGATTATGGGAAGCGGTTATCATTACTCCGCCATTGGCTTGGAATCTATATTGAGCAAAATACATCATCTGCGTCATAACCATGCCGATATCAATGATATCAATTCCCATATCTATCATGCCTTTCATCAAAGCTTTCTGATAAGAAGGACCGCTCAATCGGCAATCTCGGCCGACAACAGCCTGCCGAATTTTTCTTCGGCGCAGGAATGCGCCATAAGCTTTGCCGATGGCTTCAACTTTTTCCGCATCAAGGTCTTTGTCAACTACGCCCCGAATATCGTAATTTCTAAAAACAAAAGGATTTATTTTAACCATATTTTCTCTTTTATTGTTTATTTAAGCTTTTCCATATAATAACATTTCAGTTGAGACTCATCAATTTTTTTGCTAAGATACGTTTATTATGCAAGCAGTTATATTGGCGGCAGGGGAATCATCTCGTTTTTGGCCGTTGAACACTCGGCACAAATCTCTATTAAAAATAATGGGCAAGCCTTTGGTTTGGTACACGATTAAAGGATTGGAGAAATCAGGATTTAAAGACATTGTTATCGTCCAAGATTTGAGAAGAGATATGGAGGAAGAGTTGAAAGAATACTCTTTCAAGGTGGAGATTAAATATTCAACCATAAAAGGTGGTAAAGGAATGGGAGACACGCTCTGGCAAGCAAGGAGCTTGCTGGGAGAAAACTTTTTGGTGGTTAACGCAGAAAGAGTAGATGCAGATGAAATAATGTCAAATGTCAAAGTCCAAATATCAAATCAAATCCAAAATCTAAAATCCAAAACCGTGCTGTTTGGGCAGAAGACAAAAACGCCGGAGCTTTTTGGAATTTTCAGATTTGAGAACGGCAAGGCGATAGAGATTGTTGAAAAGCCGAAAAAAGGACAAGAGCCGTCAGATATTAAGGCAGTCGGAGTCTATCTTTTGGAGAAAAGTTTTTTTGATGTTTATGAAAATGTGGAGAAAGGGATGTATGATTTTGAAAGCGCTTTGTCGGTTTTTATGAAAAAAAATAGCGTAGACGTAGAAATATTAAAGAAGGATGAGGAGGATACTCCTTCATTGAAATACCCTTGGCACCTGTTCGCTTTTGAAAGATATATCTTTGGCGAGTTTTTAAAGAAAAAAATATCTAAAACAGCCAAGATCGCCAAGAACGTTGTTATTAAGGGAGATGTTTTTATCGCTGAAAATGTCAAAATTTTTGAGGGGGCGGTTATAAATGGTCCGTGCTATATCGGCGATAATTGTATTATCGGAAATAATTCCTTAATTCGAGAGTACGTTAATTTGGAGAATGATTGCATGGTCGGAGCTAATGTAGAGATAGCCCGTTCTGTTTTTCAGGAAAATGTTCATATTCATTCCGGTTATTTTGGCGATTCTATTTTTGCTAAAGGCTGTCGGGTTGGAGCGGGAACTGTTACTGCCAATACTCGGCTTGATAGGAAAGAAATAATAGCGAAATTAAATATCAAAGGTCAAATATCAAATATCAAAACAGAGCTTAATTCTTTGGGAATTATCGTTGGGGAGAATACCAAAATTGGGATAAATGCGAGCTTGATGCCGGGGAAATCGATCGGTTCGGACTGCCTAATTGGCCCGGCTTCAATCGTCTCCGAAAACGTTGGCAATGGAAAATCTTTTCCGGACTTGACAAGGAGGGGATAATTTGCTAAGCTTTAATTAGTGAGCGCGATTCCAATACATTAAGTCGGCAGAAGGCCTCCCTCGAGTGAGGCTTTTTGCTTTCTTAAAATATCATATATTTGTTAGAATAACTTTATGGAGAAAAATGAAAAAACAAAAAAGAAAAATAAAATAAGAGCGTTGGTTTTGGTTTCAGGAGGATTGGACTCTGCCTTGGCGATTAAGATTTTAAATGAGCAAGAGATAGAAACGACAGCGATTGTTTTTAAGAGTTTCTTTTTCAATGAAAAAAGAGCTGAATCAGTGGCCAAGGAATTGAATGTGAACTTTAAAATTGTTGATTTTTCCGAAGAGTATCTGGCTATGGTAAAAAATCCGAAGCGCGGTTATGGCAAGGCGATGAATCCCTGCATAGATTGCCATTTGTTGATGTTGAAAAAAGCCAAAGAAATTATGGATAGAGAGGGATTTGATTTCGTCGCCACCGGCGATGTTTTGGGCCAGAGGCCGATGTCTCAAAATATCGCCAGCCTAAATTTAATAGAAAAAGAAGCAGGATTGGCAGGCTATTTGTTAAGGCCATTGTCAGCTAAAGTTTTGGAGAAAACTATTGTTGAAGAAAAAGGATTGATTGACAGAGAAAAATTGCTCGGAATTTCCGGCCGTTCCCGCAACGTTCAATTGGCCTTGGCAAAAAAATGGAATATCAAAAATTATTCTTCTCCGGCCGGCGGATGCCTTTTGACCGATAAGGAATTCGGAAAAAGATTGGAGGAGTTAGTTGAGAAGGAGCCGGGATGCGATGGTAATGATGTAGAGCTTTTGAAATTGGGACGGCATTTATTTCAAAATAAAATCAAAATAATCATCGGCAGAGATCAGGAGGAAAACAGAAAAATGGGAAAGTTGGCGCAGAAAGGAGACATTGTTTTGGAAATGGAAAATTACACCGGGCCATTGGCTCTGGTTCGCAATTATGGCGAGGAGGAAGAAGGGGGATTAGAGAAAGCGATCGGAAAGGCTAAAGAACTTGTTCAATTTTATTCCACTCGCGCCAGAGCCAAAACCGACGTAAAATTCAAAAAAACTTGTCTTAGGCACAGACATTTGTCGGTTTAGTTAGTTGATAATCTTCTAAAAATTGATTCGGCGATTTGCCGTTTAATCCGCAA
>PEWS01000030.1 GCA_002779355.1 Candidatus Nealsonbacteria bacterium CG07_land_8_20_14_0_80_39_13
TAGCCCATATCTTGCATGATATTTCCAACACGAAAAATATTGTGATAAGAACCAATAACCCAAATTGTTCCGTTTTTTTTCAAAACCCTCTTTGCTTCTTGAAGCCATGCTTTTGAAAATTCGTCATAATGCCCGAAACCATTAAATTGGTCCCACTCATCATCAACGGCATCAACTTTTGTATTATTCGGTCGGTATAATTCATTTTGTAATTGCATATTGTATGGCGGGTCGGCGAAAATCATATCAAAAGTATTATCCTTGATTTTTTTCATCACTCCCAAACAATCGCCAACAATAATTTTGTTGATTATTTCAGTTTCGTCATTAAAGGTTTTAATTTTTTTAATATCGATATTCATATTGCTTTCTATTTTATTAAATCGTCCACCTTAACGCCCGGCGCTTTGGCGATTTTCGCTATAATTTCAATTGTTTGTTCGATTATCTTGTTTGCCAGCTTCAATTTTGGCGATTGTATGAAAAGCCAAATTTGCTTATCTCCTTACCTCAGAGTATCAAAAATAATCCTTTTTAGCAAAAATTAAAACGTCCAAAAATGCCTTCAAAATTGCGGAAAAATACCATGGCGAAGCGAAGCCCGCTTTCGTCCCGCTATAAGCGGGGCTTCGGCGAAGCGAAGGCGGAGGGGACAGGAATCGAACCTGCAAGCCCTTGCGAGCGCACGCTTTCCAAGCGTGTTCCTTGCCATTCGGAGCACCCCTCCAAGATTTAATTTTAAATTTTCAATCCGCGTAAGGCTGCTATCCGCTCCTCTATCGGCGGATGAGTCATAAATAATTTGGCAGACCAGCTTGTTTTCTGTTCTCCTTTAAATGGAGAAGCGATGAAAAGATGAGCCGTGGAATCATTAGCTGCTTTCATCGGATTAGGGTCTTCAGAAATTTTTTCCAATGCCCGAGCCAAACCTTCCGGATAGCGAGTAAGCAAAGCGCCGCTGACGTCTGCCAAAAATTCCCTCTTTCTTGATATCGCCAGCTTAATTAAACTAGCGGCCAAAGGAGCAAGAATAGCAGCCACAATTCCTAAAACCAAAATAGCTACCCCCTCTTTTTTCCTCCCTCCGCCATGGAAAGATATTCTCAAAAACCAATCTGAAAGCAAGGCGACTATGCCGACTAAAACAACAATAACTGTCTGAAGAAGCATATCTTTATTCCCAATATGAGAAAGTTCGTGGGCGATAACTCCTTCCAGTTCCGCTCTTTCCAATTTCTCCAATAACCCTCTTGTCACAACCACAACCGCATGATTGCTGTCACGTCCGGTGGCAAAAGCGTTCGGCTGGGCTTCTTCAATTATATAAATTTTGGGAAGAGGCAAGCCGGCTGTAATGCAAAGATTTTCAACTAATCTATAGAGTTCCTTATCGTCCCTTTCTTCAATTAATTTAGCGTTAAGCATTGAAAGAACGAGCTTGTCTGAAAACCAATAACTGAAAAAACTTGTTGCTAAACTGAAAATAACGGCCACAACAAGAAGGGAGGGACTATTCTGCGTATAACTAAAAAGCCAGCCGATAGCAATTATGAAAACCAAAAATCCGGTCACCAACAACCATGTTTTCCGAATATTACTATCGGCTTGCGTGTATAAAGTTGCCATTAAAAATTTAAAAATGAAATTTAGAATTTAACGCTGGGCGCTTCTCTTTGTTCTGTCTCGTTCAATTCAAAGAATTCCATCTGTTTGAAATTAAATGAAGAAGCTATCACATTGGAAAGAAATGTCTCAATTTTAGTATTGAGATCCCTAACGTTGCCGTTGTAAAATCTTCTGGCGGCCTGAATCTTGTCTTCGGTGTCGCGAAGATCTCTTTGAAGCTCCAAAAAGTTTGTAGACGCTTTCAAGTCAGGGTAATTTTCTGACACGGCGAAGAGAGATTTCAATGCCCCTGTGAGCATATTTTCCGCTTCCGCTTTTGCCTTCGGGTCGCCTGCTTGCATAGCATTTGCCCTCGCTTCGGTTACCTTCTCAAAAACTCCTTTTTCATGGGCGGCATAACCCTTTACCGTCTCAATCAAATTAGGAATTAAATCGTATCTCCTTTTTAATTGGACGTCTATATCTGCCCAGGCTTCTTGAGTTCTATTTCTCAACGTAACTAAACCATTGTAAATTGAAACTACTAAAACGACGAGAACCACTAAAAGAAGAATTGACGCAACAAATAAACTGATCATATTTTTATATTTAGTCCAAAGGACTATCAGCCTCTGGCTGAAATTTTTTAATTTCGACCTACATTCCCATACTTCCCATACCGCCCATACCACCGGGCATCCCCTCGTTTTTCTTTTCCTCCGGCTTTTCCGCCACTACGCATTCTGTTGTCAAAAGCATAGCTGCGGCTGAAGTGGCATTCTCTAAGGAAGATCTGACGACTTTAACAGGGTCGACGATACCTGATTTCATCAAATCTTCGTAAACCATTTTTTCCGTATTAAAGCCGAAATTTACTTCTCCGGCCACTATTCTCTTTTTAACTTCTTCTGCCACGACAGAACCGTCTATTCCGGCGTTTTGAGCCATCTGCCTGATAGGCTCCTCAAGTGTTCTTTTGAGAATCTTTAAGCCGATTTTCTCATCTCCCTTAACGTCCACTTTATCCAAAGCGGAAATACATCTCAAAAGAGCTGTCCCTCCTCCGGGAACAATCCCCTCTTCAGCCGCCGCTTTGGTGGCAGATAAAGCATCTTCCAACTTGTGCTGTCTGGCTCTCTGCTCAACTTCTGTCGCGGCCCCCACTTTAATAACCGCCACCCCTCCGGAAAGTTTTGCCAACCGTTCCTGCATTTTTTCCTTATCAAAATCAGAATCAGTTTTAAGCATTTGCTTTTTGAGCTGACTGACTCTGGCGCTTATGACATCTTTTTTTCCTTTACCTTCAACAATAGTCGTGTTTTCCTTTGAGGAGACTACTCTTCTGGCTGAACCGAGCTGATTCAATTCAATTGTTTCCAATTTTAGTCCCGCTTCTTCGGAAATAACCTGTCCGCCGGTAACAATAGCTATGTCTTGAAGCATATCTTTCTTACGGTCGCCGAAACCGGGCGCTTTTATAGCCAAGGTGTTAAATATTCCTCTTATTTTGTTAACTACCAAAGTGGCCAAAGCCTCGCCCTCAACATCTTCAGCGATAATAACCAATTCTTTTGAGCCTGTTTTAGCTACCTTTTCCAAAATAGGCAATATTTCCTGCAAAGAAGAAACCTTTTTATCGGTAATTAAAATTTTAACATCATCATAAATCGCCTCCATTTTTTCAACATCAGTAATCATGTAAGGAGAGATATAGCCATTATCAAATTGAAGGCCTTCAACTGTTTCCTTACTTAAACCAAAAGTTTTTGATTCTTCAATGGTGATGACGCCGTCTTTTCCAACCTCTCCCATCACTTCAGCGATTAAGTTCCCCATTTCCGTATCCTCGGCTGAAATTGAAGCTACCTGGGCCAGTTCTTTTGTCCCGGAAACCGGTTTGGCAATTTGCTTTAAATTACTGACAACCGCTTCAACTCCCTTTTGAATTCCTCTTTTTAGAGAAAGAGGATTGGAACCGGCGGTAACATTTCTTAATCCCTCGGAAATCATAGCTTGAGCCAAAAGAACAGCTGTGGTTGTTCCGTCGCCGGCCATACTATTGGCTTTTTCCGCCACTTCCTTAACGATCTCCGCTCCCAAATTTTCAACCCTGTCTTCAAGCTCAATTTCTTTAGCAATAGTTACCCCGTCATTAGTGATGGTTGGAGAACCAAATCCCCTGTCCAAAACAACATTCCTGCCTTTTGAACCAAGGGTAACTTTTACAGCGTTGGCAAGCTTATCAACGCCGATTTTCATTTTTCTTCTTGCGTCTTCGTCAAATAAAATTTGTTTAGAACTCATATTTTTGTAATTTGTAATTTGGTATTTGGAATTTCCATTCTTAAGTTTACTTAAGAATGGCAAGAATATCTTCTTCTTTGGCAATTAAATATTCCTTGCCATCGACCTTTATCTCGTTCGGTCCGTATTTGGTGAATAAAACAACATCTCCCACTTTAACCTCCAAAGGAATAAGTTTGCCTGTTGAATTCCTTTTTCCGGCTCCAACAGCCACAACTTTGCCCTGTTCGGGTCTTTCTTTTTCAACTGTTTCCGGAAGCAAAATTCCTGATTTTGTTTTCTCCTCTTTTTCCACCGGTTCAATAAGAATATGGTCGTATAAAGGTTTTATTTTCATATTTTTTTTATTTTTATATTTTTATGTTTTTATGTTTTTAATGATAGCAAAAATCCCCCTCCTTGTCAATTACTCTTGATACTTGGGGAGGGATGCTGTATACTGGAATTATGTTATTCAGCTTAATTCTGCAAATTATCGTCGGAACATTAGGAATTTTTCTTGCTTCCCGTTTCGTTCCCGGGGTGAGCTTGGATATAATTCCCGGACAAAGCAATATTTTCGGGATAAGTATTACGGAAATGTGGCAGATGTTTCTGGTTGTCGGAACGATATTGGGATTGATAAATTTCTTCATCAAACCCATACTTCAAATAATATTTATCCCATTAAGGATACTGACTCTCGGATTATTTTCTTTGGTAATAAATATGGCCTTAATCTGGATAGTTGATTTAACTTTTGCCGAGTTCGTCATTCAAGGCTTAATTCCTTTATTTTGGACAACAACTATTATATGGCTCTTAAGCTTAATCGCCAGAGCTTACGATAAATAAAATTATGAAATCTTTACTGATCGCTCAAATAGTAACATCTGCGCTTCTGATCATCGTTATTCTTCTCCAGCAAAGAGGGACTGCTTTAGGTTCTTCTTTCGGCGGAGGCGGAGAATTTTACTCCACCAGAAGAGGAATTCAAAAAAAACTTCTTTGGCTGACGGTCCTTCTGGGAACCGCTTTTCTGGTCTTAGCCATTTTGGAAGTAGTCTACTAAAATCTTGAAATGTTTATTAAATATAAGTTTCCCTCTAAAAAACAGCTGGGGCAACTTTTTAAAGTATTGTCCTTAAAGGAAGCCTCTGCTTTCCTTGTTTTTGTTTTTATGTTTCTGGGAGGCCTTTTCCTTCTGGCAACGAGCCTTTACTTCCAGTACACGAAAATTGTCCCGGCTAAAGGAGGGGCTTACGCCGAAGGAGTTGTCGGATTCCCGAGGTGGATTAATCCTATTTTCTCCCCCTCCAACAGCGCTGACCAAGACTTAACAGAACTGATTTTTTCCGGTTTGATGAAATATGATTCCGAAGGAAAGATTGTACCCGACCTTGCTGAAAAATATGAAGTCTTTGAAGATGGAAAAGTTTGGGACTTCACCATAAAAGAAAATGTTCTTTGGCACGACGGACAGCCCTTAAACATAGATGACGTTATCTTCACCCTAAAAACAATTCAAGATTCTGAAGTCAAAAGCCCGTTAAGGCCGAACTGGCTGGGAGTGGAAATAGAAAGAGTATCTGATTATAAAGTCCGATTCACATTGAAAAATCCTTCCTCTGTTTTTCTTGAAAATTGCGTTCTGAAAATAATGCCTAAGCATATCTGGGAAAAAATAATGCCTAAAAATTTCTCCTTGGCTGATCTGAATCTCCAGCCGACAGGAACAGGCCCTTATAAATTGAAAAAGTCTTTTAAAACCGCTGAAGGTAAAATAACTTCTTTGAATCTGATTGAAAATACCCAGTATTATGGACAAAAACCGAGCATACCTGAAATATCCTTCTTCTTCTTTGATAGCGAAGAAGCCATGGTTTTGGCTTTTGAAAACAAGCAGATACAGGGATTTTCCTTGCCCCCGGACTCTCCCCTATTCTCGGAAAACCTTGCCAAGAATCAGTCAATTGAAATTTTGTCTTTTTCTCTCCCGAGATATTTCGCTATTTTCCTGAATCCCAAAATTTCCAAAGTCTTAGAAGAAAAAGAAGTCAGACAAGCTCTCAATTATGGAACGGATAAAAAAGAAATCTTAGAAAAAGTATTGAACGGAAGGGGAAAAATAGTTCTTTCTCCTGTCCTCCCCGATATTTATAAATTTAACGAACCGAAGGAAAGCTACCAATTTGACAAGGCTAAGGCAGAAGAACTTCTGGCCAAAGCCGGATTGACGAGAAATGAATCAGGTATAATGGAAAGGGTTATTAAAAAAACTCCTGCTTCCCAATTTAAAAAGGACATCAAGCCCGGAGACAACAGCTCTGATGTAAAAGAGCTTCAGCAATGCCTTGCTAAAGACACCGCCATTTATCCGTCAGGCTCGGTTACCGGATATTTCGGCCAATCAACCAAAGAAGCGGTGATGAAATTCCAGGAGAAATATAGAACAGAAATCCTTGATCCGGCCGGATTAAAAAACGGCACAGGAACGGTATTAAGCTCCACGAGGAAAAAATTGAATGAAATTTGCTTCGGCGCGCCTGAAGAAAAAATTTCTCTGGAATTTTCCTTAACGATAGTTGACCAGCCGGCTTCCCTGAAAACAGCTGAATTGATAAAAAAACAATGGCAGGATATAGGGGTAAAAGTAGAAATAGAAAAATTTGATGTTTCAACTTTAGAAAAAAATGCCATCAAGCCGAGGAATTTCTCCAGCCTGCTCTTCGGCGAAGTTCTTGGCTCATCTCCCGATCTCTTCCCCTTTTGGCACTCTTCACAAAAAAAAGACCCCGGCCTAAATCTGGCTAATTACGAAAACAAAGCCAGCGACAAACTTATGGAAGAAATCCGGCAGACATTGGATGAGAATACAAGAAAAGAGAAAACGGAAATGTTTCAAAACTTATTAATGGAAGACGCTCCGGCAATATTTCTCTATAACCCCGATTATCTGTATATAATATCTAAGGAAGTAAAGGGAATTAAAACGGGAATGATCACTCTCCCCTCTGAAAGATTTTCCGGCATAAGCAATTGGTACATAAAAACAAAGAGAATTTTTAAACCCTCTAATATATAAAAATATGAAGTCAAAATTTGATAAACACAATATGTACGAAATTATATTAAAGATGCCCAAGCAATTCAGGTCGGGAATTGAATCGGCCAAGGGAATTTTCCCGAAAAAAGGAAATCCCTCAAAGAACCCTGGAAATATTATTGTCTGCGGAATGGGAGGCTCGGGCATGCCCGGAGAAATTTTACGCGGCCTGAAGCCATTGGATGTTTTCAGCCACAAAAGCTACGGCTTGCCTGTTCAAGCCGGAGAAAAAAGCCTGATAATCTGCATTTCTTATTCCGGAAATACGGAAGAAACATTGTCTTCCTTCTCGGAAGCGCTAAAAAGAAACTTGCCAATAATCTGCATTTCCTCCGGAGGAAAACTGGAAGAGCTTTCAAGAAAAAATAATGTCCCCTTAGTCAAATTATCAGGAGAAAAAATTCCTCCCCGCTCGGCTGTGGCTCAAATGTTTTCAGCTTTAGCCCAAATTATGGTGAATTATAATCTTTTGAGCCCGGAAATTATTGAAAATATCCTGAATCTTGAGAAAGAAATAAAGCCTGAAGAATTTGAAAATCAAGGAAAAATTTTGGCTGAAAAAATGCTCGGAAAAATTCCAATGATATACACAACTGAAAAATATAAAACAGTCGGCTCCATTTGGAAGAAAAGTCTCAATGAAACAGCCAAGATAATGGCTTTCACAAACTATTTTCCTGAACTAAATCATAACGAAATTGTCGGTTTCTGGAAAATAAATGAAAAACAAATAGAAAAAGGAAAGGTTATTGTTTTTGTTCTAAGAGACCTTCAAGAAAATCCCCTCCTCCTCAAACAAATGAATATCACCAAAGAACTGATAGAGAAGCAGGATGTGGAATTTGAATTCATCAATACGCAGGGAAAAACTTTATTGGAGGAAATATTTTCCACGATAGTTCTGGGATTTTGGACATCCTACCATCTGGCGGAATTATATGAAGTTGACCCGACTACAATTGACCTTATTGAAGAATTCAAAAAAAGACTATCCCAAAATAACTGACTGACTTTTGGGTTTCTGAAAGATATGCTAATATTAACAAATATCTAAAAAACATATGAAGGGTTTTATTTTAGCAGCCGGAAACGGAACAAGGCTTAGACCGATAACTTATGAAATACCCAAGCCGTTATTGCCGGTGGGCAAAGTTCCGGTAATCACCCGCCTGATTAACCTTTACTTAAAAAACGGCATAGACGACATCAAAATAAATGTCCAAAAAAACCATTTGGAAGATTTTTACAAATGGAAAGCGACTTATTTCCCGAGAGAGAAAATAGAGCTGGTCATAGAAGAAGAGCCATCCGGAACATTCACCCCTATCGCCAAAAAAATATCTCCGGAATGGTTCTGCGAGCCGATCATTGTTTCCAACGGAGACGAGCTTAAGGAAATGAACCTCAAAAAAATGATTGACTGGCACAAAAAAATGAAAGCAGTAGCGACCATAGCTCTGGTCAAGGTAAAGAATCCCTGCTCCTACGGAGTGGCCAAATTGAATAAGAACAGAATAGAAGAATTTATTGAAAAGCCAAAAGACCCGCCCTCTCCCTACATTAATTCCGGCCTTTACATTCTCAATCCGGAAATAAGGGAATACTACCCCTTGAAAAAAAACTTCGCCATGATGGAAACAGACCTCTTCCCTAAATTAGCCAAAGAAAAAAAACTTTTTGGCTACAAAACAAGAGGGAGATGGCAAGACGTGGGAACATTTGAGCGCTGGAAAGAAGCAATTCTTAACTGGCATAAATGACGGACAAAAAATATGAATAAAAAAATTCTGATAACCGGCGGAGCCGGATTTATAGGGACAAACGCAACAGCTTATTATCTTGAAAAAGGGCTGAAAGTCATCGTCTACGACAATCTTTCAAGAAAAGGAGTTGTTCAAAATTTAAGCTGGCTGAAAAAATTAAAGGAAGCCAAAAAGAACCTCGTTTTCGTGAAAGGAGATTTGAGAAATGAAAAAACTCTGGAAAAAACTTTTAAAAAATACAGGCCGGGTCTCGTTCTGCATCTGGCCGCCCAAGTTGCCATGACCACTTCAGTGGAAGACCCGCGCTATGATTTTGAAGTCAATGCTTTGGGAACATTCAATGTCCTTGAAGCCATAAGAAAATTTACCCCGCAGGCAAGCGCGATTTACTCTTCAACGAATAAGGTTTTTGGCGAAACAGCCGGCGTAGAAGTGGTTGAAGGAGAAAAGAGATACTCATATAAAGACATAAAGGGAATTTCCGAAACCTTTCCTCTGGATTTTCATGGTCCCTACGGCTGTTCAAAAGGAGCCGGAGATCAATATTTTAGAGATTACGCAAGAATATTCGGGTTAAAAACTGTTGTTCTTAGGCAATCCGGAATATACGGCCCGCACCAATTCGGAATAGTTGACCAGGGGTGGCTGGCTTGGATATGCAATAGCCTTGTTTTTAACAGGCCGATGACTATTTTCGGAAACGGAAAACAAGTAAGAGACGTCCTTTTCGTTGAAGATGTTCTTAAGGGCTATGACGTCGTCTTTGAAAATATTGAAAAAACCAAAGGGCAGATATATAACATCGGAGGCGGTCCTGATTTTACCCTTTCCATTTGGGAACTTTTTGAAATAGTGGAAAAAATTTCTCTTAAAAAAATCAGGTATGGCTTTGACAAGTGGAGGCCGGGAGACCAAAAGGTTTACATTTCCGATATATCTAAAATTAAAAAAGACACCGGCTGGAAACCAACAGTCTCCCCTGAAGATGGCGTCCGCAAATTATATTCATGGATAATGGAAAATAAAAAAAGCATTAAAGAGGCTGATGTTTTCGCCAGATAGATGATGAAAAATGTCCGGGGAAAAGTAAAAAAAGCGATAATACCTATGGCCGGGATGGGGACAAGATTTCTTCCTTTCAGCAAAATTTTACCGAAAGAATTGTGGCCGTTAGTTGACAAACCGATTATTCAGTATATAATTGAAGAAATAAAAGCCTCTGGCATAAAAGAGATCATCTTCATCAAGAATCCTCGCGGAAAAATATCATCCGATTATC
>PEWS01000031.1 GCA_002779355.1 Candidatus Nealsonbacteria bacterium CG07_land_8_20_14_0_80_39_13
CTATGGGCAGTCATATGTTTACAAAAAATATCTAGATATGTTCACCGTTGAATAAACAAATATGAAGATTGCTGTTATTTCTGATTCTCACGATAATATGCCGAATTTGAGAAAGGCGCTACGCTGGATTGAAAAAGAAAAAATAAAAACAATTCTTCATTGCGGAGATATTTGCAATTCCGATACTCTCTGGGAAATGACAGCTCTTTTTTCAGGGAAAATTTACATTGCCTTCGGCAATGCTGATGACCGCCTCGGCATAACTGAATTAGTCAAAGTTAAAAAATTTTCCAATGTTTTTTTATGCGGAGAAGTCCCGCAACGTGCGGGATCCCGTCACAGCGGGATCGGAGAAGTTGTCGTTGGCGGAAAGAAAATCGGTTTTTGTCATTTTCCGGAAATCGCCAGAGAAATGGCCGAATCAGGAAAATACAATATAGTTTTCCACGGCCATACCCACAAACCATGGGAAAGCAAAGTAAGTCATTGCCGGCTCGTTAACCCCGGCAATCTGGCCGGATTGTTCTATAAGGCCAGTTTTGCCGTCTATGATGTCGAAACCGAGAAGCTGGAATTGAAAATTTTAGAAATATTGGACTAAAATGCCATTTATTTTTTTATTTTTTCTCCTTTTTCTTTTCATCTGCTCAATGGTTAATATTCCATTGGGAGGGAAGAAGCTGATATATTTTGAGAAGAAAAGTTTTTTGGGATTGTTTAAAACCCCAATGGTCCGAGTTGAGGGCGTTTTTATAAATTTGGGAGGAGCGATAATTCCGATTGTTTTTTCCCTTTATCTTTTCTTTCTGATCTGGCGAAAGGGATTTGATTTGGAGCCGGTTTTGTTGTCAGTTTTTTTGTTAATTTTAGTTTGTAAGTTTTTATCTAAAGTTGTTCCCGGCAAAGGAATCGTCATCTCTCCTTTTATTCCGCCTATTTTTTCCGTCTTACTGGCCTTAGCTTTAACTCCGGAATACGCGGCTTCTTGCGCTTTTATTTCCGGCGTCTGGGGAACTTTAATCGGCGGAGATATTTTGAATTTAGGGAGGGTTAGGAAAGTTTCTCCGGGAATGATTTCTATCGGCGGAGCAGGAGTTTTTGACGGCATCTTCTTGGTTGGCATTATTTCTTTTCTCCTTGTTCTTTTTGTCAGTTTTTAAAAAATATCGATGAATGTTAATATATCAATATAAATAAATATTAATATAAGTATAAAAAGAAAATGATTACTTCGCTTCACAGAATACACACCAAAGACAAGCTGGAATTTTTCGGCGTTCTTTATCTTCCGGATGGGAATCGGCCAGAGGCCGACCTCGGCCAGAGGCTGACCAGCCTCTGGCCGAGGTCGTCCTCTGGACGAAGGGTTTTGTCTGGAATAAAACAGCCGATTTTTACAGTTATCGGAGAAAAGGACGATTATTTAATGGCTCCGATTGAGAAAATTTTTGAAGTTATAAAAGAAAAGGCAAGAAATTCTCCGCGGGTTGAGTGCCGGATGATAAAAGGCGCTGACCACGATTACCGTGGCCATGAAAAACTTCTCGCATCAGCTGTCTTAAAATGGCTCCAATCCTTCTAATCTCCAAAACAAAATAAAATGAATAATAAATCTGTTGGGATAAGGGCGGTTATATTTGATATGGACGGCGTGATTTCAAACACGCTGGAATTCTATGATAAGTCATCGGGTATTTTACTTGGAAGGCATGGCATAGATTTAGGGATTGAAAGTATAAGTAAGGAGTATGGGGGCACATCAACCAAGGATTTTTTTACGATTATTTTTGAAAAATATAAAAAGAATGAAGACGTAATGAAAGCAGTTGGAGAATCAGAAGATTTACTGGCCGAAAGCGCCAAGGGAAAAGTTTCAGCGATAGAGGGAGCGAAAGAACTTATCAGGGAACTTCAGAAAGAAAATTTTAAATTAAGCGTTGCTTCAGGGGCATCCATCAGATTTTTGAATCTTGTTCTGGGAGAATTGGAACTGGAGAAAGAATTTATGGCAGTTGTGAGCTCTGATGAGGTTCAGAAAGGCAAGCCGGATCCGGAGATATTTTTACTGGCCACAAAAAAGATGGGCGTTTCTCCTTGCGAGTGCCTTGTCATAGAAGATGGGAAACAGGGGATAATAGCCGCTAAGAAAGCCGGAATGAAATGCGTTGCTTTGTTGAAAGACGGGCAGATCAGCGATTTAGCGGACATTACCATAAGGAACCTGGAAGAACTTACAATGGAGAAGATTAAAGATCTGTAAAAAAATGTCGGGGGTGGCTTCCCTGCAGAGTTATCCACAGTTTCCAAAAAATTTTAGCTTTACCGGGGTGGACGCCCTGCAAATTTGAAAAATTTGACATTTATGGGGTTTTTGTGATATGCTTTTGGCGGTACGGTTGAAGATTATTCAACCTTTAAAAATTTAATATCCAGAGAATCGGAAAGGATTTTTACTGAAGCGCGTCGATAAAAAAATAAAAAGCAACGAAAACGAACGAGGTGAATGAAAAATGAAAGGAAAGGTATGCGGAGTGGTTCCGTATTTATGTGGGTTCCAGATAAAGGATTTCGTAGAAGAAAGAAAGAAGGAAAAAATGAGAGAATTATTTTCGGCCTTAGGGGGAATTGGCTTTGATCCTATTTTTATAAATTATAGTTTGGGATTTGCCACAAGGCTTTCAATTAACTCATATGCTTTGAAATTACTCGAAATTCTCAAGGGCAATGGTTGGTTGGACGCTAAAAATGGAGAAATGAAATTCGCAATAGCTCATTCCATGGGCGGATTAGTTTTTTTAAGAATGTTGGAATACGCTTCGGACCAAAAAATAGGGAATTTAGATAATTTATATCTGATAACATTAGAAACCCCTTTCATGGGAGTTTATCGGCAAATGCTGGAAAAAGCCGGCTATCCGACGAATTTAGATAGTGTTCAAGACATGGTGAAGGGAAGTAATTTTCTTGGATCTTTGCATAGTCATCATCCGCCATCAATTAAAATTTGGCAGGTTGGCGGGCGATGGTCGTATATTCCCATTTTGCGTAATTCTTTCTCTCTTCCTTCTTGGGCTGTAGAGCAGGGCGGCCGACAAAAGAATTTTTGGGTAAGCCACGGAGAATTATATTCTAGTAGGATGACCGTGGGTTGTATTTCCAAGATGATGTCAGAAGAAGTTGAATTATTTAAGAATAAAAAAATGAGGCTGGAAAAATAATAATAGTGTGATGGAAACATCACTCTTTTTTTATTGGAAATTTGACGGGGGAGGGAAAAAAGTATAATATGGAAAATATGAAAAAGGGAGCGATATATATAACAATTTTTTTAATTTTTGCCGTAACTTTGTTTGCGACTTGTTTTGATTTCCCCGCTTACTTCAATCAAGGAGTAGATTATTTCAATAATTTCTCCGCCAAAGGCGGACCAGCCTCTGGCTGGAATTTTAAATTGATAGTGCCTCATATTCCCGACAGCGCCTTTAAATTGGGGTTGGATTTGCAGGGAGGAGTCCATTTAGTTTACCAAGCAGACCTCTCCGGGGTAGAGGAAAAAGATAGGAGTTCTTCAATGGACGGATTAAGAGATGTTATTGAAAGAAGGGTTAATTTATTCGGCGTTCAGGAGCCGGTAGTTCAGCTTGAAGGAGAGAGATTGATTATTGAGCTGGCCGGGATAAAAGATACTAATCAGGCGATTAAGATGATAGGAGAAACTCCTTATCTGGAATTCAAAGAACAAAGACCGGCCGACGAACTTAAAAAAATTGAAGACAAGGGAAAGGAACTGGAGGGAAAAAAGACAATGGAGGAAATACAGCAGGTTCCTGATTGGCAGGTTGCTTTTGAGGACTCTTTTATGTCCGCTTCCACTCCTTTAACCGGCAAGTATTTAAAAAAAGCTGAAGTTGGTTTTGATAACAATACAATGAAGCCGATGATACTTTTGCAGTTTGACGATGAGGGAGCGAAGATTTTTAAAGAATTAACTGCCAGAAACATCGGAAAGCCTTTGGCGATATATTTGGATTATCAGCTTACTCAAGCGCCGATAGTCCAGGTGGAGATTCCTGATGGCAAAGCCCAAATTACAGGCGATTTTAAGGTTGAAGAAGTTAAACAAAGAGTAAGAGAGTTAAATGCCGGAGCATTGCCGATTCCCATAAGTTTGCTTTCTCAACAGTCGGTTGGTCCGACATTGGGAGCGATATCTTTGGAAAAGTCCTTGAAAGCGGGGATGATCGGATTTTTGATTGTTATTTTGTTTATGATCATATTTTACAGGGCGCCGGGATTATTGGCTTCTCTGGCTTTGGGAATTTATGTTGTTCTGCTTTTGGCTATTTTCAAATTGATTCCGGTTACTTTAACTTTGGCCGGCATAGGCGGATTTATTCTTTCCATAGGAATGGCGGTTGATGCCAATGTCCTTATTTTTTCAAGAATGAGGGAGGAATTACGGGAAGGAAAAAGTTTCGGGATTGCCATTGAAGAAGGCTTTAATCGGGCTTGGCCGGCGATCAGAGACAGTAATTTAACCACCTTGATAGTCGCTTTTCTGCTCTTTACGCTGGGAACAAGCTTCGTCAAAGGATTTGCCATGACCTTGAGCTTCGGAATTTTGCTTTCAATGTTTTCAGCGATTTTTGTCACCAAGAATTTTCTTAAAGTTTTTATAGAAACAAAATTGGAAAGAATTAAATGGTTGTGGATATAAATTGAAATTATGTCCAAAAAATATTTTTTTACATCAGAATCAGTAACCGAAGGGCATCCAGACAAAGTTTGCGATCAAATTTCCGATACCATTTATGACGAGATGATGAAGCAAGACGTTGATTCTCATGCCGGAATAGAATGTTTTTGTACCACCGGATTGGTTTTGGTGGGAGGGGAAGCGAAAACAAAATCATACGTTAACATACCTGACGTGGTGAGGAGAACATTAAGAGAGATCGGTTATGATAAGCCGGAATATGGATTTTGTTGCGATGACGTGGGAGTTATAACAACCTTACACGAACAAAGCCCTGACATTGCCCAAGGAGTTGAGGGGAAAGGAGAATTTAAGGAGCAGGGAGCGGGAGACCAGGGATTAATGTTCGGTTATGCCTCCAACGAAACTCCTCAATTGATGCCTTTGCCGATTTCTTTAGCTCATAAATTGACAATGAAGTTGGCTGAAGTGCGGAAAAACAAAAGCTTACCTTACTTAAGGCCGGATGGAAAGAGCCAAGTCACTGTTCAATATAGCGATGGCCGTCCTGAAAGAATTGAGGCTGTTGTAATAGCTGCGCATCATTCAGAAGAGGTTGACTTAGGGAAATTGAGAGCTGACATAAGAGAGCAGGTGATAAAGCCGGTGTTAGGAAATTTAATGGATGAAAATACGAAAATTTTTATAAATTCTACGGGAAGATTTGTTTTTGGGGGTCCGCCGGCAGATACCGGCTTAACGGGCAGGAAAATTATTATTGATACTTACGGAGGAGTGGGCGCACATGGAGGAGGATGTTTTTCAGGCAAGTGTATTACCAAAGTTGATAGGAGCGGGAGCTATATGGCGAGATATGTGGCAAAAAATATCGTTGCCACCGGCTTGGCTGATAAATGCGAATTGCAAGTAGCTTATTCCATCGGAGTGGCGGAGCCGGTAAGTATTTTTATTCAGACATTCGGCACAAATAAGGTTTCTGAAGAGAAAATCCTTGAAGCGATAAAAAAAGTTTTTAGCTTCAAACCGGCGGATATAATAAAACAACTTGATTTGAAAAGGCCAATATATAGAAAAACCGCCTGTTATGGTCATTTTGGCAGAGAATTGCCGGAATTTACATGGGAAAAAATCGACAAGGTTGATGAAATATTAAAATATCTTAAGACAGAATAATATAATTTATGAAAATAGACTTCTTAAAATTTAAAACAACTTATTTTATCTTTTTCGGATTATTGGGCTTGGCCAGCATTGTTTGCCTGTCTATTTTTGGCTTGAAACCGGGAATTGATTTCACAGGAGGAAGTATTTTAGAGATTTCTTACTCTGACAGCCGTCCGTCAAATGAAGAAATAAAGGCCACTCTCAATGGAGTTGACTTAGGCGAGGTTTCCGTTCAGCCTTCAGGGGAGAAGGAGGTTATTTTAAGGATGAAAGACATCAGCGAGGATGTTCATCAAACCGTTCTTGAAAAATTATCCAGCCTCAGCGGGATCCCGCAAGATGCGGGAAAGGAAAAAAATAATCTTGAAGAAAGAAGATTTGAATCAATCGGGCCTGTTATCGGAAAAGAATTAAAAGATAAAACTAAAATAATCGTAATTTTAAGCATTCTGGGTATAGCGCTTTACATTGCTTTTGCTTTTCAGAAAATTTCTTTTCCTATGCCCAGCTGGAATTATGGAATAGTTTCCCTGCTCACTCTTGTCTATGATATTTTAATTCCCTTGGGAGTGTTTTCTATAATGGGACATTTTTACGGAACGCAAGTAACCATACCCGTGGTTGTTGCCTTACTCACCGTGCTCGGTTATTCAATCAATAACACGGTAGTTGTTTTTGATAGAATAAGGGAAAACATTTTGAAGAAAGGACAGGGGATTGTCTTCCGCGACATAGTGAATGCTTCCTTAAACCAGACATTGTCAAGAACGATAAATACTTCTTTGACCGTCCTCATTGTTTTGATATCTATTTTTATCCTTGGGGGAGAGACTTTAAGGTATTTTTCCTTAGCTTTAATGATAGGAATTACAACGGGTATTTTTTCTTCAATTCTTCTGGCCAGTCCTATTTTGGAAACGTGGCTTAATTGGAAAAGGAGAAAAAAGGGAATTAGTTGAAAAATGCGAAGGCCATTGACAATCTTTTTGGTAAATGTTAAGATGAAAATAATCAAATTTAGATAAATTATTAATTCATAAAATTTAAAGAAATGTTTAATTTTTCAAAAATTTCACAAGAATTGTTAAAAGGGCTGTCTGAAAGACAAAAAGAAATAATTGTCCGCCGTTTCGGTTTGAAAACAGGAGAGCCTGAAACATTGCAGAAAATCGGCGACGACTTTGATATTACAAGAGAAAGAGTCCGTCAGATTGAAGCGGAAGGAATAAAGAAAATAAAGCCAAGGGTTGAGAATTATAAGGAGGCAATTTCTTTTCTTGAAAATCATCTTAATCAATTTGGGGGAGTGAGAAAGGAGAATGTTTTATTGGAAGAATTCGCCGGTTCTAAAAATACGAAGGTTCAGTCTTCTGTAGTTTTTTTGATGACTTTATCCGGAAGATTTAAAAAAATCAGTGAGGATGAAACCTATTTCACATTTTGGGCCTTGGACGATAAGTCCATTTCTTCAGCTAAGAAAACGATGGGGGATTTTCAGAAAAAACTGGAAGAAGCCGGGAAGCCGATGGAATTTACAAAAGAAAAACAAGCTCTTTCTTTCATAGAAATTTCTAAAAGAATCAAGCAGAATGAGGAGGGTTTATTCGGATTAAAAGAATGGCCGGAAATCACTCCGAGAGGGATAAAGGATAAGGCTTATTTGGTTTTCAGAAAAGTGAGCAAACCTCTCCACTTCAGCGATGTTTCTAAGATGCTTAAGGGAAGCGTTCTCCAGACCGTCCATAATGAGTTGATCAAGGACGCCAGATTTGTTCTGATAGGCAGAGGAATTTACGCTTTGAAAGAATGGGGATATCATCCAGGACAGGTTAAGGATGTGATAGCAATGGTTCTGTCGGATTCAAAAACTCCGCTGACGAAAGAAGAAATTCTCCAGAAAGTTTCTCAACAGAGAATGGTCAAAGAAAATACTATTCTTTTGAATCTCAACAATAAAAA
>PEWS01000032.1:0-13493 GCA_002779355.1 Candidatus Nealsonbacteria bacterium CG07_land_8_20_14_0_80_39_13
CCTTGTATTAATTATATTTGGAGGAGGTCCTAAAAAGAAACGTTGACCCCTCTTTTTTTTGGAAAAAACTTTATTTTTTGTTTTTTTGGGTTGGGAATTGCGGGATTTGACTGCCGGAAATTAAAAAGGTAAAATGGGAGCTATGGCTACTGAAACAAAGGCAATCAAAAAACAAAAAACAGAGAGTAAAATTTTAAAAGTCCAAAAAGGGGACGGCGCTATTGTTGATTTTAACGAAGATAAAATAAAGAGCGCCATTTTCAAGGCTGTTACAGCCACTACTCAAAAAGACGGGCATTTATCCCAAAAATTAGCGGACAAAGTGGTGGAATTTTTGAACAGGAGATTCAAGAACGGCGACATTCCTCAAGTTGAACAGATTCAGGACACCATTGAAGAGGTTTTAATTTTGGAAGACCTGGTTGAAACAGCCAAGGCCTACATTCTTTACAGGGAACAGCGGAGAAGAATCAGGGAAGCAATAAAAGTAAGCGAGGAAGCCGTCAACAGGATTGACCAATATCTGGGAAAGCTTGATTGGGAGGTTCAGGAGAACGCTAACATGGCTTTTTCTTTGCAAGGAATGAATCATTACGGAGTTTCTTATATTGTAAAAAAATATTGGCTCAATAAAATTTATCCCGGCGAGATAAGGGAGGCGGTTAAAGAAGGCGATATGCATCTGCATAATTTAGACACGCTTGCCTGCTATTGTATGGGGTGGGACCTTTATGATTTATTGATGAAGGGTTTCGGCGGGGTGCCGGGAAAAGTTGAAGCTAAACCGCCAAAGCATTTAAGAGCGGCTTTAGGTCAGATAGTTAATTTTCTCTACACTCTTCAGGGCGAAGCCGCCGGCGCGGTTTCTTTTTCCAATTTTGATACTTTATTAGCCCCATTCGTTCGTTATGACGGTTTGACTTTTCAACAGGTGAAGCAGGCGATGCAGGAATTCTTATTTAACATGGCTATCCCTACCAGAGTCGGTTTTCAATGCCCATTTTCAAACATCACCTTAGATTTGAAGCCTTCGGTTACTTACGCCAATCAGCCGGTAATTATCGGAGGCAAGCCTCAAAAAGAAACTTATGGAGAATTCGGGGAGGAAATGAAGGTTATTGCAAGAGCTTTTTACGAAACAATGATTGATGGAGACAAGAGCGGAAGGCCTTTTCATTTTCCGATTCCAACCATTAATATCACCAAAGATTTTCCATGGGACGATCCGGCTTTTGATTTGGTTTTTTACGCCTCGGGGAAATACGGCACTAATTATTTCGCCAATTACGTGAATTCTGAAATGAAGCCGGAAGATGTCCGTTCAATGTGTTGCCACCTTCGTCTTGATCTGAAAGAGCTTTACAACCGAGGAGGAGGAGGATTGTTTGGGTCAGGAGCTCTTACCGGAAGTATCGGCGTGGTAACCATAAACCTTCCAAGAATCGGTTATTTAGCTAAAACCAAAAAAGATTTTTTTGAATCATTGGGGAAAATAATGGGTTTGGCTAAGGAAAGTTTGGAGATAAAAAGAAAAACAGTGGAAATTCTTATGGAAAAAGGCCTTTATCCTTATTCCAAGTTTTATTTATCAGGGGTTAAACAGGCTAAAAGAACTTATTTCGCTAATCACTTCGCCACCATCGGTTTGGTGGGATTGAACGAGGCTCTTTTGAATTTCATCGGAGAGGATATAGGTTCTGAAAAAGGAAGAAAATTCGCTTTGGAAGTATTGGATTTTATGAGGGAGAAATTAGTTAAATATCAGGAGGAAACCGGCAATATTTACAACCTTGAAGCGACGCCGGCCGAAAGCACTTCTTACCGCCTCTGCCAGAAAGATAAGGAAAAATATCCTGACATTGTTTCCGTCGGGACCAAAGAATTGCCTTACTACACCAATTCAAGCCAGCTTCCTGTTAATTACACAGACGATGTTTTTGAAGCCTTGAAGTTACAGGACAAAATCCAATGTAAGTATAACGGAGGCACGGTTCTGCATATGTTTTTAGGGGAGAATATCTCCGAAATAGAAACAGTCAAAGCTTTGATCAAGAAAACTTTTGAGAACTTTCATTTGCCCTATATTACAATAACTCCGACATTCTCCATCTGCCCGACACATGGCTATTTGTCAGGGGAGCATTTCAATTGTCCTAAATGCGCCATAGAACAGCCCTGCGAAGTTTATTCCAGAATAGTCGGCTATTACAGACCGGTTAGGCAATACAATGTCGGCAAACAGCAGGAATATCAGGATAGAAAGGAATATAGAATTATCAAGAAAGAATTGGCGGAGAAATAAGATGGTAGAAATCGGCGGGATTCAGAAATTGACTCTTATTGATTATCCCGGCCATTTGGCCGCTACGGTTTTTCTTTTTAGTTGCAATTTTCGTTGCCCTTTTTGTTATTCCTCGGAATTGGTTTTGCCGGAAAAAATGAAGGAACAGCCGAGAATCAGCCGAGATGTTTTTTTAAAATTTTTAAAAGAAAAAAAAGGATTATTAGAGGGGATTGTGATTTGTGGCGGAGAGCCGACCGTCAACGACGACCTGCCGGAATTTATTGAGGAAATTAAGAAAGAGGGTTATTTGGTGAAGCTGGATACTAATGGCTCTAATCCGGAAATGCTGGAAAATTTGATTAAGGAAAAATTGATTGATTATGTTGCTATGGATATTAAGGCGTCCAAAGAAAATTATTATAAAGCCAACGGTTGGCCGAAAGAAAAAAATCCGGAATTAACGGAAAAAATTGAGAAAAGCATAAAAATTTTGAAGGAATGCGGGATTGGCTATGAATTCAGGAGCACTATAGTCCCCACCATTCATGATGAGAAAGAAATTTTAGAAATGGCTAAATGGATTGGGCCGGCTAAGAAATATTATCTTCAAGGTTTCAGGCCGGAAAAAACAATTAACCCTGATTTTGAGAAAATAAAACCATTCCCCGAGGAATGGCTGATAGAGGTCAAGGAAAAAATAAATTCCCTTTTTGAAGTTTGCCGGATAAGGTAATCGTTTGACAGAAGATAGCGCATTGTGCTATCTTTTAATATTGGGATAGGACATTTATAATCAAAAATTAAAAAAAATAACAGCAAAATGGAACAAGAAGGAAAACCAATTGTTTTGGTAGAAGTAAGGAACGGCGCGCACAGAAAGAAAGAAACGGTAGTGACAGTCAAAGTGTCTGGAAAAGGAGCATGTTTAAATAAAAAAAAGATGGATATCGCGAGGAGCATGTTCCATAAAAAATTTTCTTGCGGAGGGAAAAAACCGGAAATAGATGGTGAAGGAAAGTGGGCAGTGATTAGATTGCAGGGTGAATATGAAAATAGACTAGTGTCGTATGGCCGGTATGTTATTTTTGGGGGAGATTTCATTAAAGAAATTATGGGAGAAATCATAGAGGGAGTTATTTGTTAACGATCTCTGGTATTGTCGGGTGTCAAATATTGGCACTCCTTTTTTTATGCTAAAATTGAGCCATGACTGCTTCTAAAATTTTTCTTTATTTATGTTTTGCTTTCATAATCGGCATTTTCGCCGGTTCGTTTTTTAATATTCCCTGGCTCTTTTTGCCGATTTTTCTCATTTTAGGGTTAGCCGTCATTTCTATTTTTTGGAAGTATAAAAAAATAACGGTTTTTGGTTTTTGCGTCTTATTTTCGGCTTTAGGGTTCTGGAGAGAGCAGTTCTTTGAATCGGGAATTAAGGATAACGAATTGGCGATGCTTAATGACAGTCAGGAGAAGATTGTTGTTATTGGGACAGTGGTGAAGGAGCCGGATATCAGGGAAACTAATATAAAATTAACAATCAGGAATGAGAAAACAAAAAGCCTTATCTTGGCGACAGTAAGCCGTTATCCGGAATACCATTATGGAGATGAATTAAAGTTGATCGGTCTTTTGGAGGCGCCATTTGAGCCCGCTGGTTTATCCTCGGGCGGAAATTATAAAGATTATTTAGCCAAAGATGGCATTTATTCAGTTATGTATTTTCCGAAAGTGGAATTGCTTAAAGAAAAGAATTATACGGACATTTTTTCCATAATTTTCGGAAAAGTTTTGGAATTCAAAAAAAGTTTGGGCGAGGTTATGCGCCAGAATATACCTCCTCCGCAAAGTTCGCTTCTGGCGGCCATAATTTTGGGGGATCAAAGCGTGATGTCCGGGGAATTGAAAGATAAGCTTAATATCACCGGCGTCCGCCACATTACTTCTGTTTCCGGGATGAATATAGTTATATTGAGCGGAGTTTTAATGTGGTTGGGGATTGCTTTGGGATTGTGGAGGGGCCAGGCTTTTTACTTTGCCATAATTATGATTATTCTCTATATTTTTTTGGTCGGCGCTCCTGCTTCAGCGGTGAGAGCCGGGATTATGGGAGGACTGTTTCTCCTCGCTCAAAAAGTCGGAAGATTAAGCGTGGCCGGGAGGATGCTGGCGATGGCAGCCACTTTTATGCTCACAGAAAATCCCTTACTTTTAAAATCCGACACTGGTTTTCAACTTTCCTTTATGGCTACTTTCGGGATGATTTATTGTATGCCGATTATTCAGCAGTGGTTTGATAAGATTCGCAATCCGGAATTATCGCCGTTTAAAGAAATAGCTGTTTCCATAAAAAGCCTTCTGGCGATGACTATGGCTGCTCAAGTTTTTACTTTGCCGATTTTGATTTATAGTTTTGGGTATTTTTCCCAAGTGTCGCCCATTACCAACATCTTAATAGTTCCTTTGCTTTCTTATATTATGATATTGGGAATCGTGTTTGCTTTAATCGGGATTATTTGGCCATGGCTGGGATGGGTTTTGTCTTTACCTGTTTGGGCTTTACTGACATTTGCCGTCGGAGTCATAGATTATTTTTCTCAAGCAGGCTGGGCGTCCCGGACATTGGAAATATCATGGATTTGGCTGGCGATTTCTTATCTGATTCTTGGTTATATTACTTGGCGATTGAATAAGTTTTACAGCGTTCCCAAATTCCTCCGCTAGTTTTTGAAAAAGGTTTCTAGGGGAGGGGTGATTTGTTTTTTGCGGGACATTAGGCCATTGATCCAAGCGGAATTTTGCTCCAGTTTGATGTTAAAAATTTTTTCTATCACCTCTTCTTCTCCGCTGACAAAAATTTCGCTTCCTTCTTTCATAATATCCGTTACGGCGAAAATCAGGCAATCGTATTGCTTTTCTTGCTTAACTTTTTTTATCGCCTCAACAATTTCCCCTTTCCTTTCCTTCAGGAATTCTTCTACGCCGATTATTTCTATTTGGCTGATGCCGAACTTTTTGCTCCCGAAGTTGAATTCCTTAAAATCTCTTAAAATCAAGCTTTCAGCCGGTTTATCCATATCCATGCCGGCTTTTTTAATTTCCTTGCCCAATTCTTCTATGTTTAAACCGAGTTTTTCATTTAACTTTGAAGCTATTTCTTTGTCTTTTTTGGTCGTAGTCGGCGATTTAAAAATTACCGTGTCCGACAGGATCGCTCCCAGTAGTATGCCGGCCATTTCCTTGGAGATATCAATGTTGTGCTTAAAGAATCTGTCAGCTACAAGAGTGGCAGTGGCGCCGACGGCCTTAGCATGGAAATAAATCTGTTCCGGATAACTGAAATTTATTTTGTGATGGTCAAAAACACCGACGATTTTCGTTTCTCCGTCTATCATTTGTTCTTTTTCGTTATGGTCAACGAGAATCAGTTCTTTTCCGTCGGCGGTTTCTAATAATTCCGGCTGATCAAAGCTGAATTTTTTTAGAACGATTTTTGTTTCAGCGTTTATTTCTCCGGCTCTGGCCGGCTTTGTTTCCATTCCTTTTTTGTTTAGGAAAAAAGAATAGGCGATGGCCGAGCAGATGGAATCGGTGTCCGGATTTTTGTGCCCAATTACATAGATCATAATTTTAATTTAATTATAGTTAATTATTATGATAATATAATAATATGGAAAAAAATACAACAAAAAACAATGGGAAGGTTTGGGTGATTGCCGTCAGTATGGGGTATGGCCATCAAAGGACAGCTCATCCCTTGAGAAACATGGCTTTCGGCGGGAAAGTCATTAATGCTGATAATTACGCCGGCATTCCTCAAAAAGATAAAAATGTTTGGGAGACTACAAGGAATTTTTATGAATTTATTTCTCGTTTTAAAAAAATTCCCATAGCCGGCTCTTTGGCTTTTTCAGCTTTTAATCAATTTCAGAAAATACTGAATTTTTACCCAAGAAGGGATCTGTCCTCCTCTACCGTGCCCTTGAATGGGATATTTCGTCTGATAGAAAGAAGTTGGGGGAAACATTTGATATTGAAATTAAAGAAAAATCCTTTGCCCATAGTTACGACTTTTTTTACAGTAGCTTTTATGGCTGAATCTTTCAGTTATCCTAATGATATATTTTGTGTCATTTGCGATGCTGATATTTCCAGAGCTTGGGCTCCTGTTGCTCCCATCACCAGCAAGATTAAATATTTAGCTCCGACCAGAAGGGTTGTTGAACGGCTTAAATCTTATGGAGTAAGAGAGGAGAGTATTTTTTTGACCGGTTTTCCTTTGCCCTTGGAAAATATCGGTTCAGAAAAACTGGAGATATTGAGAAGGGATTTGAGTCATAGAATGTTGAATCTTGATATAAACGGCAAGTATCGCCGGAAATACGATGTCTTGATTAAGGAGCATCTGGAGAGATTGCCGGAGAAATCAGATCATATTCTGACCTTGATGTTTTCTATCGGCGGAGCAGGAGCTCAAAAAGAAATTGGATCCGAAATCGCTAAAAGTTTGAGGGAAGATATTGAGGCGGGAAGAATTAAATTAATTCTCTGCGCCGGAACAAAAAAAGAAGTAAAAAATTATTTTTCCGAAAAGATTAAGGAATTCGGTTTGGAAAAATTTCAAAACGAAGGGATAGAAATAATTTCTGCCGACAAAATAGAAGAATATTTCCAAAAATTTAATCAGGCATTGAGAAAAACAGATATTTTCTGGACCAAGCCGAGCGAATTATCTTTCTATACAGCCTTGGGTTTGCCGGTTATCATTGCTCCGCCAGTCGGTTCGCAGGAGGAATTTAACAGAAATTGGATTTTAGGCTTAGGTTCCGGCAGGCCTCAAAAAGACCCAAATTATGTTAATCAATGGCTTTTTGATTGGCTGAATGAAGGCTGGTTTGCAGAAGTGGCCATGGAGGGCTTTATTGAGGGAAAAAAATTCGGCACATTCAATATTCAAAAAATAATTTCTGAAAATTCTAAATCATGATCAGCTGGCTTTTTATCGCGATCTCCTCTTATTTGATTTTTTCCGTAACCACGCTGGTTGATAAATACCTCTTGAGTTCAAGAATTCCGAACCCAAAAATTCTTTGCTTTTATATTGCCTGCCTTTCCCTTTCAGTTGTTTTTCTCATCCCTTTTCCTTTTGCCGGATTTGAAATCCCGAGTTTCTTTCAAATTATTTTAGCTCTTTTTGCCGGAGCAACATTTATTTTCTGGCTTTTTCTCCTTTACAGGGTTCTGCGAGTTTTTGAGGCTTCGCGGGTATTCCCTACCATTGGAGCTCTCTCCGCTCTGATGATTTTTCTATCAATATATATATTTTCCGAAGGCAGGGAAGTTCTTGACACAGCGTCTTTCGTTGCCTTCGTTTTGCTTGTTCTTGGAGGTTTTCTGATAAATTACAGGAAAAATATTCAAATTTCTTCAAAGGTTTTATTATCTTGTCTGGCCCCGGCCTTAATCCTTTCCCTATATTTTATTTTAAGCAAGTATGTTTATTTAAATCAGCCGTTTTTATCAGGATTTATTTGGACGAGAATAGGCTCTTTCTTGGCCGGGATGATTATTTTCTTGCTGTTCTTAAAAGAAATAAAGGGAGAACTTTCAAGGCAAAATAAAAAATCATCTTCGGAAAACAAAAAAACAGCGGTTGTCTTTCTAGCTAATCAGATGGCCGGAGTGGCCGGCGTTATTTTGTCCAGCTGGGCCATAGCTTTAGCTCCTTTGGCGAGCGTGTCCATCGTCAACGCTCTTCAGGGGATTCAATATGCTTTTATGTTTATTTTTGCCATTTTTATTTCATGGAAATTTCCTAAAATATTAAAAGAAGATATTTCCAAAGAGATTATTTTCCAGAAAATCATCGCCATTATTTTAATCGCCGTCGGCCTCGCCATCTTAGCTTCGTGATTATTGCGCTTATGCGCGCCACTTGTCGCAATTGTTTCAAAATGATACAATTAGCCATATAAAATGACCCAATTAAATGGAACAAATCACCAAGAGACAATTAAAAATTCTTGAATGCATCCGTGAAAGAAAGACCGCGAATAATCAGGAAATTCAAAAATGCTTGAAAGATCTTTTTGGCGATATTTCCAGGACAACGGTAGTCCGAGACATAAACCGGCTTTTAGAAGAAAATTTGATTGAGAAAAAAGGGGAGGGGAGGAGCGTCCGTTATGAAGAATTGGTGAAAAATGAGCTACTGTCTTATTTTGACGCTGATAAGTATTTTGAGAACGGGCCGGACGAAAGAAGCGTCGCTTTTGAACGTTTTAATTTTGATATATTCAAGAATTTGAAAGATATTTTTACTTTGGAGGAAATAAGCGAGTTGAAAGAGTTAAACAACGCTTATAATGCGAGAATAAAAAAAATGCCGGCTTCTGCCATAAAAAAAGAATTCGAAAGAATAACCATTGAGTTGAGCTGGAAGTCGTCGCATATTGAGGGGAATACATACTCCTTGATAGACACGGAGATTTTGATTAAAAATCGGGAAGAGGCGCAAGGCCACAAAAGAGAAGAGGCTGTTATGATTCTTAACCATAAAAAAGCGTTAGAGTATATCTTGGGGGAACGAAAAGATTTCAGAAAACTCAATTTGCGGAAAATTGAAGATATACACAGGATTATTGTTGAAGGGCTTGGGGTTCAGCATGGAATCAGAAAGGGCTTGGTTGGAGTGGTGGGGACAAGATATAAACCATTAGATAATGAACATCAAATTAATGAGGCGGTAGAAAAAACAGTTAAAATCATCAATGGCTTGGATGATTGTTTTTCTAAGGCGCTTGTCGGTTTGGCGATGATTTCCTATATCCAGCCCTTTGAAGATGGGAATAAGCGGACTTCCCGACTTTTAACTAATTCTATCCTCTTGGCTGATGATGCCTGCCCATTGTCTTTCAGAAGCATAGATGAAGGAGATTATAAAAAAGCCATAATTATTTTTTACGAACAAAACAGCATAAGGATGCTGAAGCAATTATTTATCCAGCAATTCAAGTTCGTCGTCAAAAACTATTTTTGAGCAAGGGTAAAAATCGGTAGACCCTCGTGGTCTCCATTTTTTTAAAAATCGTCTTGATTTTGTCGGGAGGTGATTTTTTGATAGAATAAAGGATAGAATAAATATATGAATACTGTTATAAAAAAAGTTTTTAGATATATGTTATTATTTTTATTGGTCGTTGTTGTTGTCTTGGTCTGCTTGGCCGGATTTTTGTTTATCGGAAGCGCCAAGGAGGCGAAAAATATTTCTTGGGGAGTTAATTTCTCCCAGATACAAAGCCAAGCCCTCGGTTTGGATTGGAAAGAAAATTATTTGGCCTTGCTTGAAGATATGAACGTTAAAGTTCTGAAAATTGTTGCTTACTGGAGCTTGATTGAGCCGGAAAAAAATAATTACAACTTCAACGATTTGGATTGGCAGATAGAGCAGGCGGAAAAAAATAAGGCCAAAGTTGTCTTGGCTGTCGGGATGAAGGCTCCGCGCTGGCCGGAATGCCATATCCCTCAATGGGCAGGAGGTTTATCCAAGGAAGAGCAGCAGGAAGAAATTCTGGCTATGGTAAAAGAGGTTGTCTCCAGATATAGGGGTTCAAGCGCTATCTCTGTCTGGCAGGTGGAAAATGAGCCTCTTTTTCCCTTCGGGAAATGTCCTTGGGTGGATAAAAATTTCTTGAAAAAAGAAATAAATTTGGTAAAAGAAATTGACTACACGAAAAGGCCGGTGATGATAACGGACAGTGGGGAAGGCTCTTTTTGGTTTGTGGCCGCCCAGCTTGGCGATGTTGTCGGGACGACAATGTATAGGAAGGTTTGGTTTGACCAATTTGAAAGATATATTTCTTACCCCCTTCCCCCTGTTTTTTACGCCAGAAAAGCAAAGGTTATTGAAAAAATATTTAACAAAAAAGTTATTGTCAGCGAATTGCAGGCCGAGCCATGGTGTAAGCAGTCCCTTCAAGCTTGCCCTCCGGAAGAACAGAAAAAAACAGTGAGCTTAGATAGATTCAGGGAAATTGTCAGTTTTTCTAAAAAAACAGGTTTTGACGAATTTTATTTTTGGGGAGCGGAATGGTGGTATTGGCTGAAAGAAAAGCAAAATCAGCCACAGATTTGGGAAGAAGCAAAGACATTGTTTAATAAATAAAACATGGAAAAGGAATTATTGTCGGGAAAGGCGGATTTACATGTCCATTCAAAATACAGCCGGGACGGATTTTCCTCGGTTAAGGATATTTTGGAAAACGCCAAAAAAAGGGGAATGGATGTGATCGCCATAACCGACCACAATACCATAGAGGGCGCCAAAGAAGCTCAAAAAATAGCTTCTGGTTTTGGAGTGGAAGTGGTAATCGGCGAAGAAATGGACGCTAAAGAAGGCGATGTTATTGGTTTATTTCTCAAAGAGGCGATAAAGCCGAAAATGACGGTTTTAGAAACTGTCAGGGAAATTCATTCTCAAGGAGGGTTAGCCATAATTCCTCATCCCGGCAACTGGAGCTTAAGGGGCGTATCCCTTAAAGTTCTTTCTAAAATATTTGAAGAGGTTGACGCCATTGAGACCTTGAACGCTTCCTGGGCAGGGAGAATAAGGAGAGGGAAAGCAAAAAAGTTTAATAAGGAACTTTTCCATCTGGCTGAAACAGGGGGCAGCGATTCTCATATCGCCTTAACCGTCGGAAGAGCTTACGCTTCTTTTCAGGGGAAAACTTCTTCTGATTTATATAACGCCATAAAAAATAAAAAAACCGCTCCCGGAGGAGAGTTGTGGAGTTTAATGGAGCACCTTGTTTTTTTCGCTTATTCTCCGCTAAGAATTTTAAAAATCTTTAAAATATATTAAAATATATCCATATGTTGAGTATTATTGTTCCAACTTTAAATGAAGAAAAATATTTACCTTTACTCCTTCAATCAATAAAGGAGCAGTCTTTTAGGGATTTGGAAATCGTCGTCGCTGATGCCGGTTCAACAGATAGAACAGTGGAGATTGCCAAAGAATACGGATGCAGGATTGTTAAAGGAGGATTGCCGGCGAGAGGGAGAAATCAAGGGGCTTTAGAGGCTAAGGGAGATATATTTTTATTTTTGGACGCCGATTTGGTTCTACAAAAAGATTCATTGGGAAGACTTTTGGATGAATTCAAGAAAAGAGATCTGTCCATCGCCACTTGCTGTTTAGGTTCTGTTTCCGGAAGCAGGAGAGAAAAGTTCTTCTATGATTTTTTCTATAATTTTTATATAATGATCGTTGAAAGAATTTTTCCTCACGGCGCTATTTTGATAATGGTCAGGAGAAATGTCCATGAAGCGGTAAACGGGTTTGACGAAACGATAAAGCTGGCCGAAGACCATTTCTACACAAGACAGGTGGCTAAGCTTGGGAAATTCGGGATTTTGAAATCAGCGAACATACTTGCTTCGCCGAGAAGATTTGAGAGGGATGGCTGGTTCACGACTTACATAAAATATCTTTTATGCGAGATCCACCTTGTGTTTTTGGGTCCGGTCAGGACGGATATTTTTAAATATGAATTTGACCATTACGAGAAAAAGGATAACGATAAAAATTTAAAAATTTAAAAATTAGGCAAAGTATGTCGTTATATGACCTTCCGGAGATTAATACCTCTAAAATTAAAGAAAATAAATTAAAATTAGAAGATTTTTTAAAGGATAAAAGTATTTTGTTTATTATTTTTGTATTTATTCTTTCTTCTGCTTTCGGTTTTATAGCCGGGGTTATCTCTAATGATTATTTATCTTCAGATATCAGGCAAAAATTGGCTCAATTAAACGCTAAATTTCCAGAGCTTCAGGACAATATTGGAAAAGGGATTGCCGAAGAATATCAGCCCCAGACTTCGCAGGAAGAAAAAATAATTCAGGCGGTTAAAAGTGTTTCTCCGGCTGTGGTAAGCATAATTATTTCCAAGGATGTTCCGATAATGGAACAGCGTTTCGTAAATCCTTTCGGGGACATAGAACAGCTTTTCGGCCAGCCTTTTGGTTTTTCAATTCCGGAATATTATCAGAAAGGAACGGAGAAAAAAGAAGTCGGCGGCGGAACAGGATTTATCGTCAGCGAAGACGGGATGATTTTGACAAACAAACATGTTGTCTCCGATGAAAAGGCGGAATATACTGTTTTCACTAATGACGGCAAGAAATTTTTGGCTAAAGTTCTGGCCAGGGATCAAGTCCAAGATATCGCCATAATACAAGTGGTTCAGGGAGAAAATATTAAATTCCCGACTGTTCAATTGGGAGACTCTGAAAATTTACAGATAGGCCAAAGCGTTATTGCTATCGGAAACGCTCTGGGAGAATTTAAAAATACAGTTTCCGTCGGCGTTGTTTCCGGATTGGGGAGAACAATAACCGCTTCAGGAGGAGATGAGGTGGCCGAGACATTGGAGGGCATTATCCAAACCGACGCCGCCATTAATCGGGGAAATTCCGGAGGCCCTCTGCTTAATTTGAAGGGGGATGTGATCGGAATGAATACAGCTGTGGTTTCGGGCGCTCAAAGTCTCGGTTTTACCATTCCCATCAATAAAGCCAAAAGAGACATTGAACAAATAAAAACCTTAGGCAAGCTTGCTTATCCGTTTATAGGGATTCGTTATGTTTTGATTGATGAGGAAATTCAGAAAGAAAGGAATCTCGCTGTTGATTATGGGGCATGGATTACTTCCTGGTATAGGCAAAGCTCTCAATGGGTTCAATCAAAAGACCAAGCAGTTGTTTCCGGTTCCGCAGCTGCTCAAGCCGGGCTGAAGGAGAACGATATAGTTTTGGAATTTGATAAGGATAAGGTGACCAAGGATAATTCTTTGGGGAAAATCATTGATAAATATAATCCCGGGGATAAGGTGGTTTTGAAGGTTTTGAGGGGCAAGGAAGAAAAGACATTTGAAATCATCCTCGGTGATCGTCCCTCCCAATAAAAATTGACAGGGATTTATTTTTATAGTATTTTTATATTAAGTTCTTTAACCTAATGCTAAAATGGCGGAAATAATTATTGCGACGGTTGCGTCGCTGGGAGTTTTGTTTATACTGCCCCATATTAAGAATATTAAGGGTATCAAAAATTTATGGGATTTTAAATTTTAGGGATTTAATCTCTCCCTTTTTTTATTTGTAAATTGATTTTACTGGTAAAAATTCGTCAATGCTGTGGATAACTCTG
>PEWS01000032.1:13500-18808 GCA_002779355.1 Candidatus Nealsonbacteria bacterium CG07_land_8_20_14_0_80_39_13
GCCACCCCGGTAAACTGCAGGGCGTCCACCCCCGACAATTTCCTTGTTTTTCGTCTAAGGATTTGGCATTTTTGTTTAAAAAATTGACAGGGATTTTGCTATATGTTATTTTTATAAGCAGAAATCGTCCTTAACAACAGAATATCCGGAAAGGTTAATGTGACAGATAAAATAAATAAAATTTAAAAAATAGGAAATAAATCAAAATGGAAGAAGATAAAGAAGACAAAAGAGACGAAATAGTTAAAGACAAAGAAAAAATCGATGATAAGAAAATGCTTAAAATGATGGAAGAAGAAAACCCTGTAAGTTTTGTGCGTCAATGCTTGAAGGAATTTGAAAACCTGTCCCCTGAATTATAGAAGAGCTTCCTTGATTTGATGGAGAGGAGGCCTGCTCTCATAAATCAATTTCTCTTGACGGATACTCCTCAATCATTGATAGATTCCTTAGAGGGTGCGATTACAACAGAAGGAATTGCAATTGCGTGGCTGTCAAAATCTATCCATGGCAGTATTCATGGTGACGGAAAGGATTTTGACACTTTTTTCTTTCCTAATAAAAAAGAGGAAAGGGAGAAAATGTTTGTAAAATTAGTGGATCGTTCTTTGAGGGAAAATTTTTCACTGGAAAACGCATACAGAATTGTGGTTATTACCGAATTCAAGTTCTATGAGTTTTCTCCAGAAACAAGGCTTGCTTTAATTGAAGCGTTGATAGAGTGCGCAGTCGCTCGGAAGCAAGGCGGAGATTGGTGCAAATATCTCGGCAGGATGATTTATGAGAGATGCGCTGATTTCCCTCAAGACAAAGTAATCGATTGGATTACGAAATTAGCAAATAACATTTCTTCCATGGAATTTGCGCTGGCGACGATTATGAGAAATTTCGATGATTTTCCTTCAGAAACACAAGGGATTATCTTTGATGTTTTAGATGGGAAAAAAATCAGCGAATTTCCCATAGAAAATAGGATTGAAGCTATTGGAATCGTGGCAAAAGATCATTTTAAAGATATTCCCAAAACCAAAAGGAACAGATTAATCCAGTTGATACTTAAACATCAGGAGCATAAGGAAAGTATAAAAAATGATTTGATTGTCATTCTTGCGTCAAGCAATTCTTAATCAGCAAAAATAATCGGAGACAAAGTCTCCGTTTTTTAATTGATTTTTGCTCTATTTTTTGCTAAAAAGAGTATATGAACGGAGGAGCTAATTTTACTAATAAGAGCCAAGAGGCGATTTTTGAGGCTCAAAATTTAGCCAGGGAAAATGGCCAGCAACAGGTGGACGCTCTCCATCTTCTTTTGGCTCTTCTTTCCCAGGAAGAAAGTGTGGTTTTGAATTTGGTCCAAAGAATTGGCGTTAATCTGGAAACAATAAAGCAAAAAGTGAAATTAGCTTTATCTCAAATTCCTAAAATCGTTGCTCCTCAAGCTTTCGGCCAGCTTTATCTTACCCAGGATTTGGCTAAGATTTTTGATCGAGCCAGGCAGGAAGCGGAAAAAATGGGAGATGAATTTATTTCAGTTGAGCATTTATTTTTGGCTCTTCTGTCCGCGGAAACAAAAGCTAAGGAGATTCTGATTAAGGCGGAAATTTTCAAAATGGAAGGGCAATTGGCGGAATCTAAAAAAGGGGAATTAAATTATGATAGTGTTCTGAAAATTTTGGCTCAAATCAGAGGAGGAGAAAGAATAACTGACGTTGAACCGGAATCAAAATATCAGGTTATTGAAAAATACACCAGAAATCTGACTCTTTTGGCCAGTCAAGGAAAGCTTGATCCGGTTATCGGCCGTGATGATGAAATCAGGCGGTTGATGCAGGTTTTAAGCAGGAGAACTAAAAACAATCCCGTTCTGATAGGCGAAGCCGGAGTGGGAAAGACAGCTGTCGTTGAGGGATTGGCCCAGAAAATTATTTCCGGAAGAGTGGCAGAGAGTTTAAAAGATAAAGAAATCATTTCTTTGGACTTGGGTTCTTTGATAGCCGGAACTAAATTCAGGGGAGAATTTGAAAACAGGATAAAGTCGCTTTTAAGGGAGGTTTCCCGCGCCGGAGGAAAATATATTTTATTTATAGATGAGCTTCACACCATCATCGGCGCCGGAGCGGCCGAGGGAGCTGTAGACGCCTCAAATCTTTTGAAGCCGGCTTTAGCTCGGGGAGAATTGAAAACCATAGGAGCTACTACTTTAAAAGAGTATCAAAAGTATATTGAAAGAGACCCGGCTTTTGAAAGAAGATTTCAGCCGATTTATGTTACTGAACCGTCCATTGAAGATACGATTTCCATTTTGCGCGGGATTAAAGAAAAATACGAGCTCCATCACGGAGTAAAGATTAAAGATTCAGCTTTGGTGGTAGCGGCGGAATTGGCCGGACGCTATATTACCGATCGTTTTCTTCCTGACAAAGCAGTTGACTTGATGGATGAAGCAATGAGTTCTTTGCGCTTAGAAATTGAATCCGAGCCGGTTGATTTAAGCAATCTTAAAAAAGAAATTCAGAAATTTGAAATTGAAAACGAGGTCATAAAAAAAGAAAAAAATCAGGAAGCTGAAAAGAGGATTAAGGTAATCGCCCGCTCTTTAGCTGATTTGAAGGAAAAATCGCAGGCGATTGAAGCTAAATGGCAATCGGAGAGAGAAATTATTACCAAAATCAAAGAATTAAAAAAACAAATTGAGACCTGTCGTTTTGAAATAGAAAAAGGCGAGTCGGAAGCTGATTCGCAAAAAGTGGCTGAAGTAAAATATGGGAAATTGCCTCAAGCCTTGAAAGAATTAAGGGCAACGGAAAAGAAATTAATCCAGCTCCAGAGGGGAAATTCGATTCTGAAAGAAGAAGTTTTCGAGGAGGATGTGGCTAGGGTTGTTTCGAGGTGGACGGGAATTCCTTTGATGAGGCTTTTGGAAGGGGAGGCGGAAAAGTTGAAGACAATGGAAGATATCGTCAGCCGGCGTATTGTCGGACAGAAAGAAGCAATCGCGGCCATCGCCAACGCTCTTCGCCGTTCTCGGGCCGGAATTTCCGAAGAAAACAAACCCCTTGGTTCGTTTATCTTTTTGGGTCCGACGGGAGTCGGGAAGACAGAGGTGGCCCGGGCTCTGGCCGGATTTTTATTCAATGACGAGAATGCTTTAGTAAGAATGGATATGTCTGAATATATGGAAAAGCATACTGTTTCTAAAATGATCGGTTCTCCTCCCGGTTATATCGGTTACGAAGAAGGAGGCCAGCTTACTGAAAAAATAAGAAGAAGACCTTACAGCGTAATTTTACTTGATGAAATTGAGAAAGCTCATCCTGATGTTTTCAATCTTTTGCTCCAGATATTGGAAGACGGACGGCTTACTGACGCTAAGGGGAGAACAGCTTCTTTCAAGAATGCTATTTTGATAATGACTTCCAATCTCGGCTCGGAATATATCGCTAAAATCAATACTCTTGGTTTTGCCGGCGGAGAGAGGGCGGAAAAGCAAAATTTGAGAGAAAAAGTAATGGAGTCATTGAAAGACCATTTCCGTCCGGAGTTTTTGAATAGAATTGACGAGATAATTATCTTTGATTATTTAGGCAAGCCGGAAATCAGAAAGATAGTTGATTTGGAATTGGGAAAGGTTTTTTTCCGTTTGAGCAAGAAGCATATTGAAGTCAATGTAAGTAATCCGGCCAAGGAATTCTTGGCTGAAAAAGGATACGACCCCAACCTTGGAGCCAGGCCGCTGAAGAGAGTGATCCAAAAAGAAATGCTTGACCCTCTTTCTTTGAAAATTGTTTCCGGAGAAATTATAGACGGGGATAAGGTAACGGCTGACGTCAAAGCCAATTGTCTTAAATTTCAAATTTTAACCAGAAAAGAAAAAAAATCTAAAAAAATATGAAAGGCATACTTTATCTTTTAGCAATTTTTACTTTAGGAGTTTTGGGAGGAATTTTTGCCGACCAGATTTTGTGCCCCTTTATGATGGAAAAATCAATTTTTGAGCCCTATGGACTGGATACGAGGACCGTTTATGTGACTAAAGAGGAAAAAATAACTATTCAGGAAAATACTGCCTTGAAAAACGCCATTGAGAAGACGGAAAAAGCTGTGGTCGGAATAAAAACAGTAACCAAAACCGGGAAAATTTCAGAAGGCTCGGGAATGGTTTTGACTTCAGACGGAATGGTCATTACCTTGGCTGAATTGGTTCCGGCCGGTTCAGAGTGCTGTCTGTTTATTGAAGGCAAAGAAACTTCTTTCCAAATTTTGAAAATAAGCGTTGCTGACAATTTAGCTTTACTAAAAGTTAAAAACAATAATTTGCTCGGGCTTAGTTTTGCTGATGCCGGAAAAACAAAAATAGGGGAGGCTGTTTTTATGCTGGGGATGATTTCTGAAAAGGGAGTTTCTTTCTTGGCCGCCAACGGAGGGATGGTCAGGTTTATCGGAGAAAATTATATTGAAACCAACATCTTAGAAAAAAGTTCTCTTAAGGGCAGTCCTTTGCTTAATGTCAGCGGAGAAGTTTTGGGGATAAATACCATTGCCCAAGATGGAAAAGTATCAGCCATTCCCATTGCTAAGGTAAAATCCTTCGTCGGCCTGTAATCAAAAAATCCCAGCAAGTGGGATTTTTTAATTTCTTTAAAATCACAAATTATTGCGAGCTTAAAGAATAAAAGGGGAAGCGCGCTTAGCGTCACTTTTTGCCCCCCTGTGCTTCCTCCATTTTTTTTGGCCTTTTTTATTTTGGCCAACTTTTTACCAGAATCATCCCCGCATTCTCGATTTCTTTTATTTTCCTAAGTTTGCGGTTATTTTCTCTGGTTATTTCAACGAAGATTTCCCAGTCTTTTTCGAATATGGCGAATAGTTTGGCCTTTTCAGGAGCTTTCTTTATGCTTTTCCTTATTTTCCTTAAGTAGTTCATTTTAATGTACTATATCGCCAATATACGCTTTTATTTCTGTTTTGTTAAGTAAGCGACAAATAAAAAGGGGATACTGTGCTAAGTACCCCGTCATCTAATAATCCCTGAAAATACAGTCAACCCAATGTGAGGGTTAAATCTATCTCCATTGAAGATATCTTTTATTATTTTCGAGATAACTTCTTTTATCTTTTTTCCGGTATTATTTATTATGTTTTTCATTTTCGGTCGGTATATTCAATTAAAGTGTACTATGTTTTCTTTATACCATCTCCCTAAAACCTCCGCAAGCCCTAATCCTTAATTTATTGACAAGAAAACAAAGACTTGCTATAAGGGAAAACATGGCCCCACCCCACAGCTACCCCTCAATCCGAACACTTA
>PEWS01000033.1 GCA_002779355.1 Candidatus Nealsonbacteria bacterium CG07_land_8_20_14_0_80_39_13
GGCGTTGACGTAATTGAAGCTGGGTTCCCGATATCATCGGACGGTGATTTTCGGGCCGTGAAGGGAATAGCAAAAGAAGTTGACGCTAAAATCTGTGGGCTTGCCAGATGTGTTCAAAAGGATATTGATGCGTGTATTAACGCCGATGTTGATTTAATACATATTTTTATCGGCACAAGCAAAATACACAGGGATTATAAACTAAAGATGAGCAAGGAAGATGTTCTGAATAAAGCCGAAGAGTCAATCCAGTACTGCCTTGACCACGGGTTTAAGGTTCATTTCAGTCCTGAAGACGCATGCAGGACAGAGCTTGATTACCTTATTGAAGTATGCAAACTTGCAGAAAGCAAAGGTGTTGAATATATCAATATTCCTGATACTGTTGGGATTATGACGCCACCGGCGATGCGTTATCTGATTTCTAATTTGAAAAGAAATTTAAAAACAAAGCTTGCTGTCCACTGCCATAATGATTTCGGGATGGCTGTCTCAAATACTCTTGCGGGAATTGAGGCCGGCGCAATGGTTCCTCATGTGACGATTAATGGACTTGGAGAAAGAGCAGGAAATGCAGATCTTGGACAGGTTGTTACAGCCTTAGAGTTGCTTTACGGAATTAAGACGAATATAATAACTGAAAAAATTTGTCAGACTTCAAAGCTTGTAGAGCGTCTCACCGGAATTCGGGTAATGCCTAATTTTCCGATTGTTGGCGATAATGCTTTCTCTCACCAGTCCGGCGTGCATGTGCATGGGATGATTATTAATCCTAAAACTTATGAAGCTATAAATCCCGAGTTTGTAGGCGCGATAAGAAGATTTGTGATAGGCAAACTCGTTGGAGCGCACGGCGTTGAAGAGAAACTGAAGGAGCTTGGAATATCCGCAACGGAAAAACAATTGCAGGAAATAACAGGGAAGATTAAAGAACTTGGCGACATGGGTAAAAAAGTAGTTGAAGAAGATTTGATTGCGATAGCGGAAGACATAACAGGCAGAGTTTCGGATAATGAAAAAATCTTGAGAGTAGTCCGAATCAATGGAAGTATTGACTCAAACAAAAAAGCGTTTGTGCGGGTCATCCTTGAATACCGTGGCGGGAAGGTTAAGTCCGAAAGTAATGGTATTGGTCCTGTTGATGCGGCATTCAAGGCGATAAAAGAAGCCATCGGCGAGAATAAAATTGTTCTTGAGATGTACCGTCTTGATGCAACAACCGGCGGGACAGACGCTCTTTCGGAAGTTACCATCAGAATTAGTAAAGACGAGAAAACGGTTACGGCTAGAGGAGTACACGAAGACATTGTTATGGCAAGCGTTAGCGCGTTTGTTAACGGTTTAAATTGTCTACTATTGGAGTAGCGAAGCATGGGCATTCTACAAAGAACGCCCTTTTTTTATTTGACAATTTTTTAGGTTTTGGTATTCTTGGATTGTTAAAGGAAATTTATGAAAAATCATAAAGGAACGCAAAATTGGTTATTTTCCTTCTTTAGCTTCTTCTTTAAGAAGAGCGTTTTTGATTTCAATTCTAAGAAGTAGGAAATAATAAAGAAAAAGATTGAAACCAAAAACGCTCTCCGCAAGGAGGCGTTTTTAATTAAGCCGGCTTTCGTCGGCAATAGAACCTTAAAAAAATTAAAAAATAAAAAAAACAGGATAAAAACAAAAAAAAATGGAAAAACGAATAAAAAAAGAAGGAGTCGTAAAAATCGGATATCTTGGACCGGAAGGAACTTTTTCCTGGAAAGCGGCGAAAATGTTAGCAAAAAAGTACGGGAAAAATGTAGCTCTTGTACCTTTCCCCACATTTGGGAATGGTTTAGAGATTTTGAAAGGAGGAGAAATTGATAAACTGGTGTTTCCTGTCGAAAATTCTATTGACGGGGGGATTAAGGCAGTGCTTGATACCCTGCAAGAGTTTCCCTCTAAATTTAAAATTGAAAATGAAATGATAGTCCCCATTGGGCAATGGTTATTGGGAATAAAAGGCGCTAAGATTAAAGACATAAAAACCATATATTCAAAACAGGAGGCTCTTGAGCAATGTCAACGGTTTATTCTTGAGAATAAAATTGAGGCAAAATTTACAAGTAGCACAGGGAAAGCCGCTCAAATAATTTCTCATGTAAATTCTAAGGAGCAAGCAGCAATCGGACCAAAATGGCTTACTGAATTTTATAGAGAAATAAGGATTATAGGGAAAAGAGTCGATGATAATCAAAGCAATGCCACCAGATTTATTATATTTGGAAAAAACTCCAGTGAGCCTACTAGAAATGACAAGACTTCAATTATTTTTACGATAGCCAATAAATCAGGGAGCTTAGTGAAGGTATTGGACATTTTTGCCGCCTTAGACATTAATATGACCAAAATAGAATCTCGACCGTCAAAAAAGAAAATAGGAGAGTATGTTTTTTATATTGATATTTCCGGACACAAGAAAAATAAAGATGTAAAAATAGCGTTGAGGGCGATAAGAATGGTGACGGCAAAGTTATTGAAGGTTTGGTCCTATCCGAGACATATAATTTAGTCATATAGCCGAATTTTTATAATTCGGCTGTTTTTTGCTTTTGAAACGGAATAAATCTAAAATAAAATTATGTTGATTGATAGTCATTCACATGTAAATTTTAAAGATTTTGATGAAGACAGGGACGAAGTGATTCGTCGGGTCTTAGATTCCGGAACGCGAATGATAAATGTCGGCACGGATTATGAAAGTTCAAAAAAAGCGATTGAGATAGCGAAAAGATATGACGAAGGAGTGTATGCGAGCGTCGGAGTCCACCCGAGCGAAGTAAATCTAGAAAGCGTAAAGCGTAAAGCGCAAAATGCAAAACAACAATTAAAAGCTCAAAATTTAGACTTTAATAAATTTAAAGAATTTGCGAAGAGCAAAAAGGTGAGGGCGGTTGGGGAGATTGGGTTGGATTATAAGTACTTATCAAAAAATAAGGAGGAAGCTGAAAAAGAAGTAGCTCAGCAGAAAGAATTGTTTTCGGAACAGATAAAGTTGGCGCAGGAATTGAATTTGCCGATGATAATCCACTGCCGAGACGCTTTTGCTGACTTGGTAGAGGTATTGGAAAAAGAAAAGCGGGCGAGGGCGGGCTTCGACTGTTTAGGCGTCGTGCATTGCTTTACCGGCGATCTTAAACAGGCGGAGAAGTTTATTGAAATGGGTTTTTATATCGGTTTTACCGGGATAATTTTTAGAGAAAGTGAAAAAGAAAAACTGGAGGAAGTTATCAGAAACATTCCTCTGGATAAAATTTTGGTTGAAACCGATTGTCCGTTTTTAACGCCGCCGATGGCGGGAGAAAAAAGAAACGAGCCGAGCTTTGTAAAATATGTCGCTCAAAGAATAGCTGAAATCAAGGGAGTCAGTTTTGCACAGATAGCTGAAACTACAACTGAGAACGCCAAAACCCTCTTTAACTTTTAATTAGGGCGGAAATTTGATAAGGTGGGGATATATGAAAGATTATAATCCTAAAGAAATAGAGCAAAAATGGAGGGATTTTTGGCAAGATAAGGAGATTTTTAAGACAAAAGATGGCTCGGGAAAGCCGAAGTTTTATGTTTTAGACATGTTTCCTTATCCTTCAGGAGAAGGCCTTCATGTCGGCCATCCTAAGGGATATATCGCCACTGACGTTGTCGCCAGAATGAAGAAAATGCAGGGATTTGAAGTTCTTCATCCGATGGGTTGGGATGCTTTTGGTTTGCCGGCGGAAAATTACGCCATCAAAAACAAAATTCATCCGGCTGAAGCAGTTGAAAAGAATATTAAAAGATTCAGAGGTCAGATGGATAAAGTCGGTTTTACTTATGATTGGTCAAGGGAAATTAAGACCACTGACCCGGAATATTACAAATGGACGCAATGGACGTTTCTTCAAATGTTTAAAAAGGGATTAGTTTTTCAGTCCTTTGAGCCGATAAATTGGTGTCCGAGTTGTAAAACCGGATTAGCCAACGAGGACTTGGAACAGGGAAAATGTGAGAGATGCGGAAGCGAGATTGAAAGAAAGCCCTTGCGCCAGTGGGTTATAAAAATCACTGATTATGCCGAGCGCTTGCTCGATGATTTGAAATTGCTTGATTGGGAAAATTCAATAATAGAAATGCAGAAAAACTGGATTGGTCGCAGCGAAGGCGTAGAAATCAAGTTCCATGTCTCAAGTTGTAAGTTCCAAATCGAAGTTTTTACCACTCGCTTGGATACTATTTTTGGATGCACCTATGTTGTTATAGCTCCGGAACATTCCTTAATTCAAGAATTGAAATCAGAAATTGAAAATTGGCCGGAAGTTGAAAATTATATTGCAGAAAGCAAAAAGAAATCAGACATGGAAAGAACAGAATTGGCTAAAGAAAAAACAGGAGTTGAATTGAAAGGGATAAAAGCCATCAATCCCTTTAATAATGGAGAGGTTTCTGTCTTTATTTCTGATTATGTTGTCGCCGGTTATGGCACAGGAGCAGTAATGGCAGTGCCGGCCCATGACATGCGCGATTATGATTTCGCTATAAAACACAGTTTGTTGATTAAAAGGGTTATCATTGAAGAAAAGGATGGCGAAAATCAAAAATCAAAAATCAAAAATCAAAATAACAATGTAAAATTAAAAATTAATGCGAGGGAAGATGTTTACGAGGAGGAAGGGACACTTACTGAATCAGGGGAATTTTCTGGTTTGGGAACAGCTGAGGCGAGGGAGAAGATGGCTGATTGGCTGGAAGAAAAAGGTTTTGGCAAGAGAAAGGTAAATTACAAATTGCGAGATTGGGTTTTCTCAAGACAGAGATATTGGGGAGAGCCGATTCCTTTGGTTCATTGCGAAAAATGCGGAGTAGTGGCTGTCCCGGAAAAGGATTTGCCTTTAGAGTTGCCGAAAGTTAAAAATTATGAACCGACCGGGACAGGGGAATCTCCTTTGGCCGGGATTGAAGAATGGGTAAATACCACTTGTCCTCAATGTGGAGGAAAAGCGAAAAGAGAAACGAATACCATGCCTCAATGGGCAGGAAGTTGCTGGTATTACCTCGCATACATAATGCGAGGAATTTCCAATTTTCAATTTCCAATTTTCAAATGTAAAAAAGAATTTGACAATTGGTTGCCGGTTGATCTCTATGTCGGCGGAGCCGAGCATGCCACCCGCCACCTTATTTACGCCCGTTTTTGGCATAAATTTTTACAGGATATAGGCGTTGTCTCTACAGCTGAACCATTTCATAAGTTATTTCACGTCGGCTTAATTATGGCTGAAGACGGAAGAAAAATGAGCAAGCGCTGGGGTAATGTCATTAATCCCGATGATGTTATTGAAGAATATGGCGCTGACAGTTTGCGCCTTTATGAGATGTTTATGGGGCCGTTCAGCGAGGGCATTGCTTGGAATACAAAAGGATTAGTGGGGACAAGAAGATTTTTGGAGAAAGTATGGAAAATAGGACAAGAAACAAGGGACAAAGAACAAGAAACAAACAATGCTCACATTGAAAAACTGATGCACAAGACAATTAAGAAGGTGACGGAGGATATTGAGAATTTTAAATTTAACACTGCAGTCTCTCAATTAATGATTTTAGTCAACGAATTAGAAAAGAGTCCCTTAATACTTAATACTTACTACTTAATACTATTAAAATTATTGGCGCCATTTGCTCCGCATATTGCAGAAGAGTTATGGTCTGTTCTTGGGAACAAGGAGAGTATTTCTCAAGAAGAGTGGCCGAAATACGATCCGGAATTGATTAAGGATGAAATGGTAAGTTTAATAATTCAAATTAACGGAAAAGTTCGCGATAAGGTGGAGGTTGGGGCAGGGAAAACCGAAGAGGAAATAAAAGAAATTGTTTTGACTCAAGAAAAAACACAAAGATGGCTGGAAGGTAAGGAGATAAGAAAAATCATCTTCATCCCCAACAAATTAATTAACATTGTGGTTTAGTGTTGAAGGTTTTAAAATTTAGTCATTAAAAATTGATTAAAAATTAAAAATTAGAAATTAAAAATTCTTTTGCAAAGCAAAAGCTATGTGCGGAATAGTCGGCTATATCGGCAAGAATAATAAAAATATATATTTGGGGTTGGAGGCCTTGAAGCGTTTGGAATATCGCGGTTATGATTCTTCCGGTTTGGCTTTTTATGATCCGGCGAAGAAAGAGATAGTCTGCCTGAAGGCGGCCGGACGGATATCTTCCCTTGAGAAGAAGATAGAAACAAAAGAAAAAGAGGAGAAGAAAGAGATGTCGGGAAATCCATTTATTTTTCATACCCGCTGGGCGACCCATGGAGTTCCCAATGAAACCAACGCTCATCCCCATTTTGATAATCAAAAAAATATTTTTCTTGTTCATAATGGAATCATAGAAAATTACAAAGAATTGAATAAGGCGTTGGCGAAAAAAGGATGTAAATTTGTTTCTGAAACAGACACAGAGGCTTTGGCTCATCTTATTGGTTGTTTTTTTAAGGGGAATTTGGAGGAGGCGGTTCGGAAAGCTTTGAAAATGGTTAAGGGAACTTATGGCCTGGCCGTGATCTCCAAGGATGACCCGGGAAAGCTTGTGGCGGCGAGGAATTCAAGCCCTTTGCTCTTAGCCGTTGGAGACGGAGAATTTTGGATTGCTTCCGACCCTTCAGCTGTTTTGGCTTATTCCCAAAAAGTTATTTTTCTTGAAGATGGGGAAATCGCTGTCATAACCAAAGATGGTTTTTCCGTTTATGACCTGTCCCGCAATGTTGCGGGATCCCGCAAGAATGCGGGAAGGAATCAGAAAAAAGAAAAAGAAATTTCAGAGATAGAATGGTCGCTGGAAGAGGTTCAGAAAGGAGGGCATTCTCATTTTATGTTAAAAGAAATTTTTGAAGAGCCTGACGCCATAAGAAACAGCACCATGGGTCGTTTGATAGAAGAAGACGGCGCAGTAAAATTGGGAGGATTAGAAACAGTGGAAAAAAGATTAAGAGAAATTGAAAGGATTATTATTGTTTCTTGCGGCACTGCTCATTTTGCCGGTCTCGTAGGAGAGTATATGCTTGAAGAATACGCTGGAATTCCGGTGGAAGTTGATACCGGGTCAGAATTCCGCTATCGCAAGCCGATTATTGATAAGAAGACAGCTGTTCTTTATATTTCTCAATCAGGCGAAACAGCTGACACTTTGGCCGCTTTAAGGGAGGCGAAAAGGAAGGGGGTTTTAGTTTTGGGCATTACTAATGTCGTCGGCTCAACTCAAGCTAGAGAAACTGATGCCGGAGTTTATAATCACTGCGGTCCGGAGATCGCTGTTGCATCAACCAAGACTTTTATTTCTCAACTTACTGTTCTGGCCCTTCTTACAGTTTATTTGGGCAGACAGAGAGAGATGTCTTTGGTCATGGGACGAAGGATAGTCCAAGAAATCAAAAAACTGCCGAAATCAGTTGAGAAGATTTTGGAGCAGAAAGATTTGATAAGGAAGATAGCCAGAAAATATTATAAGTTTCCCAGCATGCTGTTTCTGGGAAGGAAATATAATTATCCGACCGCCATTGAAGGGGCGTTGAAATTAAAAGAAGTTTCTTATTTGCATGCCGAGGGCTGTCCGGCCGGAGAAATGAAGCATGGGATAATTGCTCTTATCAATGAAAAATTTCCGACCTTCGCCATTTGTCTTTCCGACAGCGTTTACGAAAAGATGATTTCCAATGTTGAGGAAATTAAAGCCAGGAAAGGCCTTGTCATTGCTTTGGCGACAGAGGGGGACAAAGAAATCAGGAAAATAGCTGACGATGTTATTTATATCCCGAAAACATTGGAGATGCTTTCGCCGATTTTAGCTTCTACGCCCCTCCACCTTTTTGCCGCCTATGTCGGGTTGGAAAAGGGATATGACATTGACAAACCCCGCAATCTGGCCAAATCAGTAACAGTAGAGTAGTTACTATGCGGAACCAAAAAATATGAAAGTAAAAAAATAACTTATACGAACAAATCGATTGAAACATCAATCTATTATCAGGGCGAATATGATGCGGGCGTCACCGAAGTTAATTTTGTCGGTAAAGATTTCCGTGGCGTAGCAGATGGTTATTTGCACCCGTTTTTTCTTGATGAAAACGGAGAAATCTCAGAAATAGAAGTGCTCGTGAAACGTTCAGAGTGGGGGATAAATAACAGATTAACTCCGCCAAAAATGCCAAAAAAGCCGAAGTACAGTGCGAACCCGAAGAGGGTGGCCCTATCGACATGGGAAGAGAGAAATACCTTACCAATAATGATCAAGAATTTTTGTACATTCAACTGGAGGAAAGCGAGAAAAAAGA
>PEWS01000034.1:0-147 GCA_002779355.1 Candidatus Nealsonbacteria bacterium CG07_land_8_20_14_0_80_39_13
ATTCTGAAGATAGCGACTTTTATCTTATCTAAATTAACTTTTCCAATTTCTTCCCAATATTTAATAATCTTTTGTTTTGTAACGTTGTTATATAATTGGGGACGTGCACTAGATTATAACCTCTGTCTTGCCCAACGGTTAACCCTC
>PEWS01000034.1:172-342 GCA_002779355.1 Candidatus Nealsonbacteria bacterium CG07_land_8_20_14_0_80_39_13
AAACAATTCTGAAGATAGCGACTTTTATCTTATCTAAATTAACTTTTCCAATTTCTTCCCAATATTTAATAATCTTTTGTTTTGTAACGTTGTTAAAGTGGTTAGTTTGTTTAATTGTTTTAAAATCTGGATTTTGTAATACTTATCTGATAAATCTTCAACTTTATGCC
>PEWS01000034.1:417-4400 GCA_002779355.1 Candidatus Nealsonbacteria bacterium CG07_land_8_20_14_0_80_39_13
GTTTTATATTCATCAATGACTTCAAGCCAAGGGATTGCAATGCTTCGTTTGTTAATACCAAATTGCCCTCTTGCGCGCTTAATGCTTTCTGTGTCAATAAGTATCTTCTTAATCGCATTCTTATAGAAGAATCAAGATCTTTAAAATCAGTCTTGCAAGATGCAAATTTGTAATAATGGCCAAACCCCAAGATTTTGTTATTTAATAACCTTATTATTGCTTCTTTTGATTTTTTTCTGTTAAGACGAGTTATTTTTACAATCTCTTTTTTAAATTCTTCTATTTTTTCTTGTTTGATTCTGAAATACCCGGCAAAAAATTCAAAACCAATAAAATCAACTTTATCATTATAAAATTTGCCGGATTTTAATTTTTTATAGTTAATTTCTAAATTTAAACCATTTAATGTTGGTATTACAATATTTTTTAAAATCAATTCAGATTCTCTTTTACTTTTACAAAATATCAAATAATCATCGTTATATCTTAAAAAAGGATTTTTGATTTTGAAATCTAAATCTAAAAGAAAGATTCCGGCTAAAACATAGGAGAGAGAAGAACCAATGGGTAGCCCTTTTTTATATGGAGATTTCTGCAAAAATGCAGGGATATCATTCTTAATGCATTGTTTCAAGTGTCTTGATAGGATTTTCTGGGAGATGCTTTCATATATTTCCGACAGTTTTTTAAGTAGGATCTCATGATTAATTGAAGGATAATATAGGGAGATATCCAGACGAAGAAAATACGGATATCGTTTTGATAATTTTTTGATGGTTTGCAGATTTTTAAAGGGCACAGATTGGATCAAATAGTGGTTGGGAATTTTTTCTCTTATTCTTGGAAAGAATTTTCTTCGCAAAAATTTTGTCGTTTTAATTTCTGAGACAGTTGATGTTATTTTAAAATATGGTAGATTAGTTGTGTTTTTGGGCATATTATAGTAATTTATTTTTTTGTGAATGATTAAATAGGGGCGTTTGTAGTTTTTTACAGACCCTATCCCAGGGTCTGATCCCAAGACTTTTTTGTGGGGAAGACAAAACAGCTCTTTAAAAAGCTGTAAAAAAGTTACTCAAAAATATTGGCGCTAAATTTTTTGTCTTAACTTTTCATATTCTTCGATTGAGAGATCAATATCTCTAATAATTTCCTTTATGATGCCAATTGAAAGATACTCATTTCCATGAATCGGTATGCAAGCCGTTTTCTTGGTAGTCGGATTCATAAAGAAATGATGGCTACCCCCTACTCGAAGTTCCTGAAAACCAAGACGGTAAAGAATCTTCGCCATCTTTTTGGCTGGAAGCGGATTAAGTTTGGGCATAGATAGTTATTTACGAGAAAACTCTAACTGTTGCATTCCGACAAATTCGTTCTGCTTAATCTTTTTTCCAAAATTTTTTTCTTCTACTTCCAAACACAGAGCCACCACTTCTTTAAGTCGTTCATATAGTTCTGAAAGAGTTTTGGCCTGCGTATAACAACTTCTTAGAGAGGGGACCTTGCCAATGAGATAACCTAATTCATCTTTTTCAATAATGACTGGAAAGCGATAAATTGTTTTAGAAGGTTTTTTCATATATTTTCATTATAGATGTTTGACTGCCTGTGTCAATGCTAAGTTTTATCCTGTTAATTGGGGACGTTAATTGGGGACGTTAATTGGGGACGCGCACTATTTTCTCTCGACTCTCTTTTGTTTGAGAGTTTTTTATTTTTGTTTATAATTAATTGGGGACGCGCACTATTTTCTCTCGACTCCCTTTTGTTTGAGAGTTTTTTATTTTTGTTTATAATAATATAATAAAATAAGAAATAAAAATAAAAGTAAAAAAATAATTTTATGCCAAGAGAAGCGCGTTTGATTTTAGATGATTCTATTTTTCATATCATTAATCGAGGGAACGGCCGTCAGGAAGTTTTTCACGATGAAGAGGATTTCAGAAAATTTCTTTCCATCTTAGCTTACTATAAAGATAAATGGAGGTTCAAGCTTTATCATTTTTGTTTGATGCCTAACCATTTTCATCTTCTCGGAGAAGCAGGAGAGGCGAAGCTTATTTCCAAAGCAATGCATGATGTTACGGCAAGTTATACTCGAAACCATCATTTGAAACATAAAACAGTTGGGTATTTGTGGCAGGGACGCTTTAAAAATATGATTATTGAGAATGATAATTATTTGTTGGCTTGTGGAGCTTATATTGAGAGAAATCCCAAAAGAGCAGGGTTAGTGGAGAATTTAGAAGATTGGCCGTGGTCAAGTTATCGAGTTTATGCTTTAGGGAAAACGATTATTGTGCCAATCGTCGATTCAGAGGGAAAGAAAAAATTAGTGGCACTTATAGATGAAAATCCATTTTACGAACAATTTGGCAATACAGAAGCGGAGCGACAGGAAAGTTATCAAAAGTTAAGTTTAGAGCTTATAAAAGGTGAAGCGAATGAGAAATATGCTTTTAAGGAGAATAAAATTTTAGGGAGTGAAGAATTTAAGATGGGGCTAAGGAAGAAGGGAATTAGGATAGAGTCAAGGAAAATGGGTCGTCCGCCGAAGCATCAACATTAAGAACTATAGAATAAAAGTAAAAAATAGTGCACGTCCCCGATTTCTATTTTTTCTTCCACTATTTTTCCACTGTTGCGCTTTGAATTTTCGATGATTTAGATTAAAATGGATTAAATTGAATAAAGAGCAATTAAGGCCTGCTAAGCAAGTGGGGGTGTTATTTTGTTATCGTGGCAATATTCGGGAAAAAATATTTATCCATTGAAGAAGCGCGAGGGTATCTAAGAAGAAGAGGAAAGGAATATTCCCCGGCTTATTTGAGTTTGCTCGCCAAGAAAGGGAAATTGCAGGCAGTCAAAATCAATAAAAATTGGATTACCACCAGAGCGTGGCTGAAAGAATTTCTCCGGCACAGGCGATTTGAGCCGCCGAGGCCAAAAAGGACCGGCCGGATAAGAAAATTGGAGGCGCGCAAAGAAGGCCTTGTTTTGCCCTTATATTTCGGCTGGGCAGTCAAGCTTGATTTAGTAAAATTCTGCCGGGAGAATCTTGATTGGCATTTGGAATGGCGCCCGAAATTGCCGAGATTGCCGATTAAGTTAAACATCAAATTTTTCCATAAAAAATGGCAGAGAATTATCGGCATTTTCTTTATCGCCGGGGTGGTCGGACTTGGCACATTTCTTTTTTACCGCGTTTATTTCACCTCCAGCGTTACTTATGAATGGACGCAGACGGATTGGTCCGGCGGGGAGGACATTGTCAATTATCCTATCCATCCGACAAACCAGACCAATTGGACAAAATTTTGGTCAAAGCCAGACGAGATAAAGACATCAACGGGCGGGCAAGTCAGCTTTAATGCCACCTCAACCTTGGCAGGCAAAAGCGCGGTTTTGCCGACTGCCAAATATGATACTGCCACAGTGTACGATTCTGCTTCCCAAAAGTTCTACATCATCGGCGGTTATTACTTGGATGGCTCAAACGACCCGCATTATTTGACGGAAATAGCGCGGTATGATTCTTCAGCTGATGTCGCCACCACTACGAGCATCGGCTCTTTGCCCGTGGAACTAAGAGGGCATTCTGCGGACCTGAATACCAGCGACGGGAAAATTTATATCTTTGGCGGCTATGACAATACAGGCAGTCAGTTCAACAGCGCTATTTATACCTTTAATCCTGCCAGCCCTTCAAGCAATGCCACCAGCACCGGTTATTCCCTGCCTTCCGGAAGAGAGTACGCGCCCGCGGTTTTTGCGCCTAATGTCGGAAAATTTTATGTCTTTGGCGGATTTTACTTGGACGGCTCAACCACTCCGACTTATCTGGACGAAATCATAGAGTTCAATCCCTCAACCGGCGCGGTTTCCACTATTACCGCCGGTTCCTTGCCGGAACTCAAGGGAAGTTCGGCTGTTTATTATCCGGACAGCGGCTTGATTTATGTGTTCGGCGGATATGACAA
>PEWS01000035.1 GCA_002779355.1 Candidatus Nealsonbacteria bacterium CG07_land_8_20_14_0_80_39_13
AAATTTCAAGAAGATGTAACCTATTACTTAAAATAGACCAGGTTGGGTTTTAATAAAGCAATACGGGAATTGGCTAAAAAACAGCGAATTATATCAAAAATTTCCCCCCTTCCTCGCTTTCTCCCTTCATAAAATAAATTTATTTAAAATTCATAGTTTTCATAGACAAGGGGTTTACGCGGATTTGACCTTATTATCTTCTCTTTCCTCTAAAAATAAGTCAATCGTTTCAACACTCCGCAGGTCATCAATGTTTAAATTCCTGAGGAAGTTCATGTAGCATATCCACAGGTATGCGATGGGTTGCGAAAGTATCGGGAACAGGTACTCGTGCGTTTTCGGGAGGCTTATCTGCTCCTTAAACTTATAGCAGTCCGAGCAAATCGCTATGATGTGCGCGCCGGTTTTGTAGATGAGACGACCTATTGATTCCACTATGTTTTTCGCTGTGTCGCCTGACAGCATTAAAATAAAAACTGTTTTCTCATCGCCGAGGCAGAATAGTCTCCCGTGGGGAATCTCGTCTATGGAAATTGATTCGGAGTGTTTTATCGTCCATGTGGTTTCACGAAGCTTTAGTGAGGTCTGGTTAGCAACAATCTTGCTCGGACCTTTCCCTGAGAATACGAAAACCTCCCTGTTTTTCTCTTTCTCCGATATTTCCCTGATTTGCGGTTCGGCGTTAAAGGATTCAAGGATTTTATCCGGGAGCTTGTAAATTTCCGAACAGAAATCACTGAAATTTTCTGATTCATCATTGCTTAAATTCTTGACGAGAATGGCTATTGAGAATAACTGGGATACGTATTCGGTTGTGTGGGTGTGCAACTTTGTTTTTTCAGAGGGAATTATGAAATGAGTATCCGATATGCGAACGAGATCAGAGTCCTCAGGCGCGTTTGTTATTGCAACGACGTATGACCCCCTGTCTTTTGCCCTTCTTGCAATAGCCGTTGCTTCTCCTTTACCTGACACTGAAACGACGATCGTCACGATATCAAGCCCTATGAGTTCCGTGTGGTAAACATAATCAAGCGATGTTTTTGCTGCTGAAGGGATTTTCATGAACTGGTGAAACAGCGACTCGCCGTATTCCGCGGAATTGAATGAGCTTCCGCTTCCAGTAAAATAAATTTTTGTCGGGGCGATTATTTTAATTTTTTCTGCAATTTCCTTAATCTTGTTTTCCTGCTCAATGATTTTTCTCAGCGTATCAGGCGCTTCTTTTATTGATTTATACGTTAACGTTTCATTTACTTGCGGGATTTTTTTAATATTTTTTTGCATTTTAGTCAAGTGATAATGATAATGATAATAATTATTATAACCGGTTCAATTTTATTCTTTCCACTCTTTAATGGCTTCAGCATACATTTCATGTGTTCCGAGGTCAAACCACGGACCGTCATAAACATACCCGTAAAGCCCTGATTTCTCGGCAACGTATGGGAAAACCTCTTTTTCTATCATGATACTCTTTTTATCCTTTGGCATGAAATCAAATATCTTAGGGCTTAGAATATAAACACCTGCATTGATCAGCCTGCTTGGTGCGTCCTCAAGCTTCGGCTTTTCAACGAATTTGATGATTTTATTTCCCCTGAGACTCGCAACTCCAAACGCAGTCGGGTTTTCAACCTCCTTTAAAGCGATTGTTGCAATTGCACCCGTTGATACGTGTTCGTCGTACATCTCATGCAAATTAACCCTTGAAAGAACGTCACCGTTAAGCACAACAAACGGTTCATCAAGATACTCTTTTGCAAGAACAAGAGGGCCTGCCGTTCCAAGTTTTTTTTTCAACGACGTATCTGATTTTAACGCCCATTTTCCTGCCGTGCGCGAAGTGTGCGATTATCTTCTCGGCGCCGTAGCCTAAGCCTAAAATAACTTCCCCTATACCGAATTTCTTGAGATGCTCTATCTCGTGCTCGATTATAGGTATCCCCTTCAGGGGCAATAAAGGCTTAGGTATCTCATAGGTGAACGGTCTCATTCTCGTTCCCTCACCGCCCGCAAGTATAAACGCTTTCTTTAATCCCCTCTCTTTAAGCGTGTTTGAAAGCAATATTTCTATCGCATGCGACCTGTTCCTTACTTTTATGCCGTCAACCATAAGATCAATCCTTTTCACTATGGCGTCATCTAATGTTACCGTCAAACGCTGTCGTTGGGTTTCCATCTTGTATTTTAGAATAATATATGATAAGATAATATGTTAATAAAATATTATATTTTAATCTAAAAAAGGTGAATGGTTTATATTATTTAACTCAAATTTAATATATACTTATGCATTTAATGCCACCGTAGCTCAGCTTGGGAGAGCACTCGGCTGAAGACCGAGGTGTCGCGTGTTCAAATCACGTCGGCGGCAATTATTTCTGTTTTTAGGGTTAATTTTCTGTAATCATAATTCATAACATGAATAATATAAAAATTCTTGACACGACGCTTCGGGATGGCGAGCAGACGCCGGGTATGTCTCTTACTGCAAGGGAGAAATTGAATATAGCAAAGTGCCTTCTGACGGAAGTTAAAGTTGACATCATTGAAGCAGGCTCTGCGCTTGTTTCCGAAGGTGAGAAAAAAAACATAACCGAAATCTGCAGGTGGGCTGAAAGAGAGGGTTTTCTTGATAAAATCGAGGTTCTCGGGTTCGTTGACAAAAACCGGTCGGTTGACTGGATAAATTCATGTGGCGGAAAAATAATTAATTTGCTTGCGAAAGGCTCTTTAAAGCACCTCACCCTTCAGTTGCGAAAGACGCCCGATGAGCACATATCAGACATACAAGAGACGGTTGATTACGCAAAAAAGACGGGTTTTACCGTGAACGTTTATCTTGAGGACTGGAGTAACGGCATAATGACCTCAAGGGATTATGTCCTGAAATTAACTTCAGCTCTCTGTGAAATGAATATAAACCGGATTATGCTGCCCGACACGCTCGGCATTCTTTCGCCTGAAAAGACAAAAAATTTTATTGAAATTATGACATCGCATTTTCCCGGGAAGAATTTTGATTTTCACGCGCACAACGATTACGGGCTTGCTACGGCAAACACTCTTTCAGCCGTTAACGCGGGATGCAGGTGCGTTCACGTGACGGTAAATTCACTTGGCGAGAGAGCAGGCAACGCATCGCTTGACGAGGTTGTTGCGGTAATACACGATTACACGGATTTTAAGACCGGAATTGACGAGAAAAAATTGTTCAGGATGAGCGAGTTAGTCAGCCTTTATTCCGGGAAGTCAATATCCCCCAATAAGCCGATTACCGGAAAAAGCGTTTTCACGCAGACTGCGGGCATTCACGCCGACGGCGACAAGAAGGGTGACCTTTATGCAAATCCTCTGGCGCCTTCGAGATTCGGCAGGGAACGTGAGTACGCACTCGGTAAACTAAGCGGCGGCGCAAGCCTCGACCACAACCTTGAGCGCCTCGGAATACCTTTAAGCGCCGGTCATAAGGAAAAGGTTCTCAAAAAGATTAAGGAGATGGCTGACAAGAAGGCTGTCGTGACGTCCGAGGATTTGCCGTTTATTATTGCAGACGTTCTTGACGAACCGGGCGAGTATAAGCTGAAAATAGAAAGTTGCCTCGTTGCCTCCGGAAGAGGTGTCACGCCGACCGCAAGCGTTGTCGTTGATTACGGGGGTGAGACATTTAAGGCAGGCGCATCAGGCGACGGCGGCTATGACGCTTTCATGAATGCATTGAATGAGATCGCTAAAAAAAATAAATTAAAATTACCCAAGCTTCTTGACTACGAAGTCCGCATCCCGCCCGGAGGTGAGACGGATGCGATCGTTGAAACCGTGATACTGTGGCAGCATGGCGAAAGAAAATTCAAGACGCTCGGAGTCCACACGGATCAGGTGATGGCGGCTGTTCGCGCGACAGAGAAGATGCTGAACTTCATAATAAGAGTCAACGGAAACAGTAACTTGAGTTTCAAAGATATTAGATTTCTAACATAATAAATTTTATTTATCCCATTTACTGATGTTGGTTTTTGTTATCTCATTTTTTGTATTTTGTTGCCATGTCAAAATTTTAAATAAAATCGGTGTGCTTTAATACTTTAAATAATAAATGCCCACAGCTACCCCTCAATCCGAACACTTAACGCATTCAACTTCAGACCTTGATAGTTGATTATTAATATCGCTCATAATACCACGAAATGGTATCTTGTTTTTCTCTCAACCAATACCAGTAAAGATCCTTTGCCGTCCTTGCCTGATTCAATGAAATCTACTTCAAAATGACCGAATTCAAGCCGTTTTTCCACTTTTTTGGGCCTTTTATCTATTGTTATTCGTCCATCTATTGATACTTTATTTTCACCTCTTTTTCGCCCTTTTTTCTTTTTTACCGCTTTAGAATACAAATGTTTTTCTATCTGTCTTCCATAAACGCTGTATACAAATTTATATATGGCTTTTGCGCTTGCGCGCTGAATATGTTTATCTACAT
>PEWS01000036.1 GCA_002779355.1 Candidatus Nealsonbacteria bacterium CG07_land_8_20_14_0_80_39_13
GTAGAATACGCGAAGTAAGTAAAAGTGTCCCGCATCCGCCAGTCGGCGGGTTACGGGACACTTTTTGTTGGAGCGGGTAAGGGGAATCGAACCCCTGTCATTAGCTTGGAAAGCTAAGGTAATACCATTATACGATACCCGCTTATGTATCCTACAATAGTAAAAAAATAGAGAGTTGACAAGCTTTTTGGAAAACCTATACTCAAGGTATGGAAGAAAAGAAATTTTATTTGACTAAAAAAGGGCTGGAAAGGCTTAAAAAAGAATATGAAGAGCTGAAGAGCCTTAAAATCGCCAAGGTAAAGGAGGGGTCTCCGCAGACTTGGCATTCAGAAGATTTAAGTTCTGAATATTTCTCTTTCCAGGACGATTTAGCTTCTCTGGAAAAAAGAATGGCTGAAATTGAGGCGATAATAGATAATTATGAGATTATAAAAATTCCCTCAAAGAAGGATCAGGGCAGGGTTGGTTTGGGGGCGACGGTTTCCCTTGAAGGCGAAGGCAAAAAAGGCAAGGTTAACGAGTTCATGATAGTCGGGACATTGGACGCCAATCCATTAGAGGGCAAGATTTCTTCCGAGTCCCCTGTCGGCAAGGTATTGATGGGGCTTAAGGTTGGAGACGAGGCTGTTATAGAATCTCCCATAAAAATGATTTACAAAGTCAAAAAAATAAAATACAGCTCTTTTTAATATGAAAAATAAACTCAAATTTTTACTTCAACTTAACAAACTCAATGAAATGCCGAGGGCTTATTGGCGCATGAGAGGAGTGAAAAATCCGGAAACAGTTGCCGGGCATATTTTTACCTTGCTCTTGATGGCCTGGATATTTGCCAGAGAAGGCCGTTCTCGGCTAAATCTTAACAAATTAATGGAGATGGCTATTTGCCATGAGTTGACGGCTATCTGTACGGGAGATACAACTCCTTACGACAATATACTGCCGAAAAATAAAAAAGGTAAAAATGAAATTTTGAAGAGATGGCCTCTTCTTTTGGAGAAACACAAAAAAGCGATTTTTAAAGAGGACTTTAAGAAAGAGGAAAAAGCTATCGCTAAAATTGTTTCAAGTTTAGATCATTCCTTCGGCAAAGAAATTATGAAGTTGTGGAAGGAATATAGAAGTAAGAGCAGTCCCGAGGGACAATTTCTTTCCCAGCTCAATGTTTTGGCGGTTTTATTTACAGGACTTTTGTACGAAAAAAAGAATAAGAAATTTTCCGTCGCTCCTCTTTGGGAATGGTTTCTTCAGTCTTCTGATAACCCATTAATCTTAAAAATAGGAGAAGAAATGAAAAAGGAGTTTTATCCTCCAGTGAAGAAAAAATGAAAAAATTGATTTTAGCGTTACTCTCTTTCGCAATTGGGGCTTGCATTTTCTTCTTCGTTATCCATTCCATCGGCTGGGAAAAGATTATTGGTTCTTTCCGTTTTTTTAGTTTTGGAGAATGCTTAATCATATTATTTCTTACCTTTCTCATAACGATAATTTCTATTTGGAGATGGAAGGAGATTTTGAAAGGAGGGGGCGTTAATGTCTCTTTTAAAACCCTTTCCGTTTCTTATCTGGCTGGGTTTTCCATGATGTTTCTTTTCCCTATCATTATTTGGGGCGGAGAATTTTTGAGGGCCTATATTTTCAAAAAACAGAGTTCCATAAGTTGGTCAAAGGGAATGGCCTCCATAATCATTGAAAGAATTCTGGAGTGGACGCTCAATTTGACAATTATTTTTTGGGGATTGGTATTCATTTTTTATAATGTCGGTTTTTCTCTGGTAAATTTTTGGTTTACCTTTGGGCTGGCTTTTCTTTTATTCACGGCGATTATTTGTTTTCTTTATTTTAAAATATTCAAAGAGGAAAGCGTGGTTAAGGTTTTTTTAAGGAACAAAGGGAATGAGCCACTGGAGATTGAGAAGGAAATTTTTTGTTTCTTTAAGAAAGAGAGAGCTTTGGCTTGGAAATGCTTCGGCTTGTCTTCCCTTAAGGCGTTTGTAATGTATTTAAGGGTTTGGATTTTGATGGGTTTTCTGGGGAAGGGAGTCGGAGTTTTGTCGTCATTTTTGATATTTTCCCTTACCTATCTGGCGGCCATAATTCCTATCCCCGCTTCTTTAGGAAGCCATGAGGCTATCCAGATAGCGACTTTTAACGGACTTGGTTTAGGAGCTTCCGTGGCTGCTGTTTTCACTATGATCATCAGGGGAGCGGATTTGGTTCCGGCTTTAATCGGGATGGCCATATTGCTAAAATTAGGCATGGGCATATTCAAAGAATCTAAGAAAGTTAATTTATGAGAAATAAACAATTGGCTAAAATTTTTTCAGAAATATTCCTTTTGCTGGAAATGGAAGGCGGTCTTCCCTTTCGCCACCTTGCCTACTCCAGAGTAGCAGAAGTTTTAGAAGGGACAGAAATGGACGTCAAAGATGTTTATGAAAAGGAGGGCAGAAAAGGGATAGAGGCTATTCCCGGGGTGGGAAAAGATATCGCCGATAAAATTATTGAATATCTAAAAACAGGGAGGGTAAGGTATTATGAAGATTATAAAAAAAAGATGCCGGTTGACATAAGCGAGCTGGTTTCGGTTGAGGGAGTCGGGCCCAGAACGGTAAAGTCCTTATGGCAGGAATTGGGAGTAAAAAATTTAAAAGATTTGGAACAAGCGGCTAAAAAAAACAAAATCGCTCCCCTCTTCGGCTTTGGGGAGAAGAAGGAAAAGAATATTTTAGAAAGTATTAAATTTTTAAAAAGGAGCCATGGCCGATTTCGCTTGGATGAAATTATTCCAAAGGCCAAGGAAATTGAAAACAGATTGAAACTTTTGCCTGAAGTGGGAAAAATTTCAGTAGCCGGGTCATTGAGAAGAATGAAGGAAACCATCGGCGATGTTGATTTCTTAACATTGGTCAGGAAGACGAAAGAATGTCCGACGGACAAAGAGGCTGTTCAAAAAGTTATGAATTATTTTGTTTCTGTTCCCGGGGTTATTAAAATTTGGGGCAAAGGAGGAACCAAGGCTTCAATTAAGCTGGAAGAAGGATTTGATTGCGACTTGAGGATTGTCCATGAAGATTCTTTCGGCTCCGCTTTGCAATATTTTACCGGATCAAAAGAGCACAATATCGCCTTGAGGATAATCGCCATTAAGAACAAAATGAAGCTTAGTGAATACGGTATTTTTAAGGGAAAGAAAATGATAGCCGGATGGGATGAAGAAAGCATTTATCGCTCCCTCGGCCTTTTATGGATAGAGCCGGAATTGAGAGAAAACACAGGAGAAATAGAGGCTTCTTTTGAAAGGAGATTGCCTTCTCTTCTTGGATATGATTCTATTAAAGGCGACTTGCATTGTCATTCAAATTGGGATGGAGGGAAAGACTCAATAGAAGATATGGCTAAAAAAGCCATGGAAATGGGTTATGAATACATCGGTATTTCTGATCATACGAAATTTTTGAAAATTGAAAATGGCTTAGATGAAAAGAGGCTGTCTGAGCAAAGGGTAGAGATAGATAACCTAAATGCCAAATTTTCCCGCAGCATGCGGGACCAGCCTCTGGCTGGGAAATTTAAAATCCTGCAGGGAGCAGAAGTAAATATCTTAAATGACGGTTCGCTTGATATAAAAGACGAGGCTTTGGCCAAGCTGGATTATGTTATTGCCGGAGTTCATTCCGGCCATAAGATGGAGAAAAAAGAAATGACGGAAAGGATTATCAAGGCGATGAAAAATCCTTATGTTAAAATCCTTTCTCATCCGACCGGCAGGATATTAAAGAAGAGAGATGAATATCAGTGCGACTTTGACAGGATTTTAAGGTCGGCTAAAGAAACCAACACAATTCTTGAAATAAATTCTTCTTCTTACAGATTAGATTTAAAAGATACGAATATCAGGAAAGCCAAAGAGGCGGGAGTAAAAATGGTTATCAATACCGATTCTCATAATAAGGAGCAGATGGATATTATGGAGTTCGGCATTGCTCAAGCGCGTCGTGGCTGGGCTGAAGAAAAAGACATCATCAACACCCAACCGCTAAAAGAATTATTAAATAATTTTAAATGATTTTATGATGTTGAGTAAAAATAAACTTGTGTATTTGGCGAAGAAAATATGCGATGCGCCGAGAATCGGCAGAAAGCCCAACGAACAAGGGATCAGATTGGCAATAAAAGATTTTGGAGAGGAGGTTGTAAAAAGCATTCTTAAAGAGGATTTTTTCACTGTTGGCAAGTCCCCTATCGACGAAGCTATTTTGGAAAAACTTTCCCATCCCAAATACGGTCCGCTGGTTTTTAAACTCAAGAATCAATGGCGGGTAAAAAAAGAAATCGGCGATTGCGTAAGAGTCCGTTATAATGCCAAAAACAAAGAATTAGCTGATGAAATAAGAAAAGAATGTTTAAGGAGGGGGGCTCATCCGCTCTTGACTATGGAAGACGCTCAAAAGGTGAAGGAAGGAATCTTGCTCCCCCCGATAGACTCTTTATCTGAATTCTCTAATTTTTCCCAAGGAATGCTAAGGGACGTTGACGCTATTATTTACCTTGAACCGGACGAAGATCCTGCCTTATTTTCTAAAATTCCCAGCGAAAGGATGAGGATAGGTCTTCCCTCTTCGGAATTGGCCAGAAAAATATGGGAAGAAACAAAAACGAGAGCTGTTTTAGTCGGCTGGCCTCATCCGGAAACAGCAAAATATTATAATCTTTCTAAGAATAAATTTGAGAAGATATTTTTTGATTCTCTTTTTTATTCTTTTACAAGTGAGTTTTTCGATGTTTTGAAAAAATATCGCAACACTTTTAATGGTTTCAATAAAATTCACATTGTCGCTGATGACGGGACAGATTTGAGGTTTAATTTGGGCAAGAGACACTGGATGGTTTGCGACGGAATCACCAGCGAAGATGATTTAAAAACCGGCGACCTTTACAATAACTTGCCGGATGGGGAAATTTGTACAGCCCCGATTGAAAATTCCGCTGAAGGTTTTTTCTTCCTTCCCCGTCTTTACGTCAGAGAGCATGGGACAGCGGAAAATGTTATGGTTGAATTTAGAAAAGGGAAATTAGTAAATTATTCAGCCCGAAAAGGCAAAAATCATTTTAAGAAATATCTGGCCAGCAATAACGAAAACTCGCGGATTATCGGAGAATTCGGCATTGGTTGTAATAAAAAAGCCAGCTATACAGGAGGATACATTTTGATTGATGAGAAAATTTTAGGCACAGTTCATATTGCCATTGGAGATAATAAGTTTATCGGAGGCGAGAACAATGCTTCAGGTCATTTTGATATGGTTAAAAATCTGCGTGATTGCCACGGTTGCGTTTATGGAGACGGGAAGCTTATCATAAAAAATGGCAAATTACTTTAAGGTAAGATCTTCTATCATGGGGGTGGACAAAAAGAGATAACTGGGCTAAGCTTAAAAAACTAAGCTTAGAAAGCCAAGCTTAAAAAAGATTATAAAATCAAGATTAATCAATCCTTAATCAAATCATTTATGTCAGAAAAAACACGTTCAAAAAGCATGCGCAAGTTCATCCGTTTGGAAAAAGCCCGTATCAGGCGGGAGATTTGCGATTTCAAGAAACAGGAAGAGGCCATTCAGAAGTTTTATCAGGAGTTGTCAAACAAAAAGCCCGTTGTGGAGAAAAAGGCAGTAAAAGCGAAAGAACCGAAGAAGGCAAAAAAAACAAAAGTAGCTAAAAAGAGCAAGTAGTGGACAAAAATATTTTTTCGTATATTATGAGTTGCGAGGGGGTGCGGGATTTATTCCTTAAGGACAGACATTTTCTTCTGGAGGAGGCGTAAGCATATGCATGGCAACTGTCCAGCTAGAGATCTACATCGCTGATGACGGATGGGAATGTTTTCCCCTCCTGATAAAGGGCATACGCCCTTTTTTCAGTTGATTAAAATTATGGTAAAATGGCAGTATAAAATATTAACAATAAACACATGAAGAAACCCAAAAAAGCGGTTAAAAGAGTAGTTAAAAAAGCGGTTAAAAAAGCGGTTAAGCAAAAGCCGATCGGGAAAATTACTCATTATTTTGGCGGGATAAAAGTGGCTGTAATTAAACTTAAGGATGCTCTCAAGGAGGGTGATGTTATCCGCATAACCGGCGGAGAGAATACCGATTTTGAGCAAAAAGTGAAATCAATGCAACTTGATTACAAGAAGATTAAAAAAGCCAAGCCCAAGGAAAGCATCGGTTTGAAGGTGAGCAAAAAAGTAAGGGAGGGCTATCAAGTTTTTAAAATGTAGATGGACAAAAAATTTGTTTTTTCAGTATCAGCTTTAATCGGGATGATAGTAGGGGGAGGTATCTTCGGACTCCCCTACGTTGTTTCTGTAGCCGGCTTAATCCCCGCCATTTTTTACTTCGTGGTTTTATCCGGAGCAGTTCTGTTGACTCATTTGCTTTATGGGGAAATTATTTTAAGGACAAAGGAAAGGTACAGATTAGCCGGATTCGCTGAAAAATATTTAGGGAAAATTTGGAAAAATATTACAGCCGTGGCGGTAATATTCGGCGGAGTGGGGGTTCTTTTAGTCTACATAATTATAGCCGGTGATTTTCTGAAGATCATCGTTTCTCCAATAGGAGATTTCTCTTCTTTTGTTCTGGGATTATTTTTCGGAGTCTTCTTAACCTTTTTCATTATCAGGGGGATAAAGTTCATTGCTCCGGCTGAATTTGTAACCAACCTCCTTTTTTTAGCCATCGTCATTATTTTTTTCTTTGCTTTGCCGAGATTTGATTTTTCCAATCTCGCCATTTTGGAAAGTACTAATATTTTCTTGCCCTATGGGGTGATATTATTTTCTTTGATAGGATGGGCGGCAATTCCGGAATTAAGGGAAATATCCGGAAGGGCGAACGGATTTGAAATGAAAAAGATATTGATAGTATCGGCAATAATTGTTTCTTTTATTTATATTCTATTTTCTTTGTCTGTGGTGGGGGTTTCAGGTGAAAATACCTCAATGGACGCCCTTTCCGGATTGATCCCGTTTTTGGGGCCAAATATTGTTTTTTTCGGCGCCTTAGCCGGTTTATTGACGATAGCAGATTCTTTTTTGATTTCTTCTTTCGCCTTAATAAATACCCTTGTGGCTGACTTCAGAATTTCTAAACGTTCGGCTATTTTGATCTCTTGCGGCCTGCCCTTGGTTTTGTTCTTATTCGGATTAAGAAGCTTTATCAGTATTATCGGTTTTATGGGGACGATAATAGGGGCGACGGAGGGATTGGCGATAGTTTTGATTTATAAAAAAATAAAAGAGATGGGCAACAGGAAGCCGGAGTACAGCTTGAACGTTCCTTTGCCGGCGCTGTATTTATTGATGGCTGTTTTTTTATTGGGTGCTATTTCTCAGATAATTTATTTCCTTAAATAAAATTGAAAATTAAGCAAAGACATCTTTTTATTAAATATTTTAATTTATGCCGCAGAGGAAAGAAGAATTTATTAATAACGAAATTTATCATATTACCACAAGAAGAATTGGCGATGAGATACTTTTTGAAAATATAGATGATTATTATCGCGGGATTTTTTCCATATATGAGTTTAACAATGCAAATCCGGTGGCGATACAAAAAAGAAGGCGCAAAATACAAGAAATAAAGAGAAAATTTAGAAACGGGCGAGGGCGGGCCTCGACCGCTTTTGTCATCCCTGACGAGAGGAATAAGTTAGTGGAAATTTTGACATTCAGTTTTATGCCGAATCACATTCATTTGCTATTGAGGCAATTGGAAGATGGAGGGATAACTAAATTTATGAGCAAGGTTCAAACTGGCTACGCTGCTTATTTCAAGCAAAAACACGAAATAAAAAGAAAAGGGTATTTTTTTCAGGGAAGATTTAATTCTGTCCGCATTGAAACAACCGAACAATTAAGAACGGTATTTGTCTATATTCACGCCAATCCTATATCGCTGATAGAGCCAAAATGGAAAGAATTGGGGATTAAAAATCCCAAAAAAGCCATCAAGTTCTTAGAGGAAGAATATAAGTGGTCAAGCTGCCTTGATTATATTGGAAAGAAGAATTTTTCTTCAGTCACCGAAAGAGATTTTATGCTTAAAGTAATGGGTGGCGAACAAGGATGTAGAGATTTTATTGAGAATTGGATAGAATATAAGAGTAAAATTAGGGAAACGGGTGAGGGCGGGCCTCGACCGCTTTAATGATTATGAGGTTTTTTGCTGATTTTCATATCCATTCCAAATATTCCCGGGCCACTTCTCCTCAAATGGATTTAGAGAATCTTGACAAGTGGGCGAAAATTAAAGGGATTAAGGTTTTGGGAACCGGTGATTTTACTCATCCTCAATGGTTTGATAATCTGAAAGAAAATCTCATTCCAGGCGAACAAGGCCTTTTTAAATTAAAAGATAGTGATGGTCAAACGAGATTTATTTTGACTTCTGAAATCAGTTGCATTTATTCTAAGGGAGGGAGAGTCAGAAAAATTCATATTATAATTTTTGCTCCTGATATCAAAGTGGTTGAGAAAATAAACACTCGGCTCGGTTTGATCGGGAATTTAGAAGCTGACGGCCGGCCGATATTAGGGTTGGACGTTAAAGAACTGCTAAAGATAGCCTTAGATGCTTCGGAAGATTGCTTAGTCGTTCCGGCTCATTTAATGACTCCATGGTTTTCTCTTTTCGGTTCAAAGTCAGGTTTTGACTCCATAGAAGAATGTTTTGAAGATTATTCAAAATATATCTATGCCGGAGAGACAGGCCTTTCGGCTGACCCGGAAATGCTTTGGCGGATGCCGGCCGGAAGGGAGATTGCCTTAATCAGCAATTCCGATGCTCATAGTCCGGCTAAAATCGGCCGGGAAGCGAATTTTTTTGAAACAGAATTAAGCTATTCGTCCATAACAGAGGCTATAAAAACAAAAGACCGCGAAAAGTTTCTTTATACAGTTGAATTTTTTCCGGAAGAAGGAAAATATCATCAGGACGGCCATCGTCTTTGTAAAGTTAATTTTTCTCCGGAGCAATCAAGAAAATATAATAATATCTGTCCTGTCTGCGGGAAGTCGTTGACAATCGGAGTTTTGAACAGAGTCAGTGAATTGGCTGACAAGGAAAGAGGATTCAAGCCGGAAGGAGCAATCCCCTTCAGGAAACTGATACCATTAGAAGAAATAATCGCTGAATCTCTGGGGGTGAAATCAATGACCAAGAAAGTCTTAACGGAATATGATAAAATAATTAATAAACTTGGCAGTGAATTTAATATCTTGCTCGAGGTTCCGGGGGAAGAATTAAAGTCGGCCACATTGCCGGAAATAGCCGAGGGAATAATCAGAGTCAAGGAGGGAAAAGTGAATATTGAACCCGGCTATGACGGAGTTTATGGTAAGATAAATATATTCTCTCAAAAGGAGAAAAAACAGATTAAACAGCAAATATTATTTTAATTAGAAATTTTATGAAAATTGGCATTCCCAGAGCGTTAATTCATTGGAAATATCCTGTTTTTTGGGAAGATTTTTTTAAAAATCTCGGAGTTGAGGTTCTTGTTTCTCCGAAAACGAATAAAGAAATTGTTCAAATTGGCTCAAGGATTTCTGACCCGGAGACATGCTTTTCCGTAAAGGTTTTTTTCGGCCATCTTTTGTGGCTGGAAGGAAAGGTTGATTTTATTTTCATTCCCCGCCTTAAGGCTAATAAGCAAAAATTTGAATATTGCCCTAAGCTTTTTGCTTTGCCCGATTTAGCCAATATTTTGACAAAAACACCGATTTTAACAGCTAATTTTGATTGCCGGAGAGAAAAATTTGAAAAAACTTTAGAGGGATTAGGTGGAAAAATAAATAAAAGCAAGGATGAAGTTAAGGAAGCGGCCAGGAAAGCTTTCTTAAAGGAGATAGAATATGAGGCGAAAAACCAAGAAGAATTCTTAGGAAAAATTAAATCCGAAAAAAAGAAAAAAATAATTTTGATTTCTCATCCTTATAATTTATACGATGATTATGTTAATCTTAAGGTTGAAGATAGGCTGAAAAAATTAGGGGTAGAGCCATTTTTCATTGACAGAGCGCCTTCGCCTCGCCGAAGTTCCGCTGGAAGCGGAACTGATGATGGCTTGCCGATAAGAGATTATCCTGATTTTCATTGGGAGTTCGGCCGGGAGATAATGGAGAAAACAGAAGAGGTCTTGAATTATGGGTTTAGCGGGGCGATTGAGATATCTTCTTTTCAATGCGGATGCGATGCTGTTCTGAAGGAATTTGTTGAGAGAAAAATTAAGAGAAAAAAAGTCCCTTTTCTGTACTTGATCATTGATGAACAGACAGGAGAGGCTGGTTTCCAGACCAGATTGGAAGCCTTTGTAGATACCCTTAAATAAATTTATGATAATTACTTTTCCATATTGGGGAAATTATACCATTGCCTTCAGCGCTCTTTTCGAAAAATTAGGGCTTAAGGTTATTATTCCCGAAAAATCAACCGCTGATTCAAATAAAAAAGGAGCGATGCTTTCTCCGGAAATGTACTGCTTCCCGCTCAAGGCCAATATAGGCAATTATTTGAGGGCGATTGAGAAGGGAGCCGATACTATCTTTATGGTTACCAGCATGGGCGGTTCTTGCCGTTTAAGATATTACGCCGAAGTCCAAAAGAAAGTTTTAGAAGACAGCGGAAAGAATGTGGATTTTATTATTTTTGATCAAAAATTGAGGGACGTTTATCGCAAGTTGAAGAAGATTCCGGGAGTTTTTTCTTTTAAAATATTCAGCGCTATTTATTTCTTTTTTGAAAAGCTGGCCTTAATTGAATATCTGGAAGAAAGAGCTAATTACATCAGGCCGAGAGAGGAAAAGAAAAACGAAACCACTAAAGCTTTTCGGCTCGGGCTAAAAAAAGTTGAAGAAGCGAAAAATATCAAAGACCTTTATTGCGTTTCAAGATTTATCAGGAGAGAATTTTCTAAAATTAAATTTGACAAAAAGAGGAAAATTCCTAAAGTAGGAATAATAGGAGAGATATATACCGTAACCGATGATTCAATAAATTATAATATTGAGGAAAAATTGGGGAAAGAAGGGATAGAGTCGCACAAGGGAATGACTTTAAGTTACCATATAAAGAAAAGAATGTTCCCGTGGAGAAGCGGGAGACTGATTAAAAATGCTAAAGGATATTTAGGCTCGGCTGTCGGCGGTCATGGTTTGGACGCGGTTTCTGAAATGTTGGATTTTGTTAAAAAAGATTTTGACGGTATCGTTCAAGTCCTTCCTTTCGGATGTTTTCTTAAAGATACCAAAATTACCGCAGAAAATTATATCCAGAAATCAATTCAAGACATTAATGTCGGAGAAAAAATTTTAACCCATAAGGGGAAATTTGGAAAAGTGACAAAAACCTATTGCCGAAATTACAAGGGGAAAATATTAAAAATAGATTGCGGAGGGAAATTATTGACGCTTTCTCTTACGCCAGAACACCCTATTTTATTGGCGAAAAAATTTGTTAAAAATCATAAAGAAAAAATTGAAAAACTTGATTTTATTCCTGCGGGAGAAGCAAAAGCAGGAGATTTTATTGCCATACCGATTCCAAAAGAAATTAACGAGAAGGATTCTTTTGTGTGGGATAAAGAATATAAAAGAAATCCTAAGTGGGAAGATATAAGGGAATTCCCTTATTCTCCGGACTTGCTTAGAATGCTTGGTTATTGGTTGGCGGAAGGGTCAATTAATTACGATAGGGAAAGTGGCAAGAAATACGAAAGAGGTCTTAGGTTTAGTTTTCCGACCAAAGAAAAAAAATATATTGATGATGTCGCGAGTATAATTAGGAATAATTTTAAAACAAAGATTAGTCGATATTGTTACCCGGCAAAAGCCGCCTGTTCTGATTTATATATTGGAAATAGAAATTTAGCGGGTATTGTTCATTCTTTATGTGGAGAGCATTGTAATGGAAAGGTGTTACATCAAGATTTAGTTTCTCTTAATCCAAATTCGCAAAGAGAAATTTTGAAAGGATATTTTAGGGGCGATGGAAGTGTTAGGGATGTATATGGAGAAACTACTTACAGAACAGTAACTACTTCGCAAAATTTAGCCGGTCAATTGTTTCGGCTTTTGGTAAGGTCGCGCATTAAACCATCTCTTATGGAGCAAAAAATTAAAAATAGGAAGGTTTCTTATATGTTGAAAATAGCTAATGCCGGCGGGATTAAGAGATTGGGCGATGAATTGATAAAAACCACAGAAAGGAAAGATTATGTCCGTTTCAGGGAAACAGAAGATTATTTTTTGGTTCCGATACGTAAAATAGAGGAGGTTGATTTTAAGGGAGAGGTTTATAATTTGGAAGTAGAAAAAGATCATTCTTATGTGGCTAATTTTTTGGCAGTACATAACTGTATGCCGGAGGTTACAGTCAGACCGATTCTTGAAAAAATTCATAGGGAAAGCGGTATCCCCTTCTTGTCTTTGTCTTTAGATGAGCAGGTAGCTGAAGCCGGAGTTGATACGAGAATAGAGGCTTTTGTGGACGTAGTTAAAAACCATTACAAAAACAAATTAATTAAAAAAATATGAAAACTTATCTTGGCATTGACGTCGGTTCCATTTCTACTAACCTCGTTCTGATAGACGGCGAGGATAATGTTCTGTTTGATATTTATATCAGGACAGACGGAAATCCGATAAGGGCGGTGAAACAGGGCTTGAAGATGTTGGCCGATGTTTTTCCCCGCGAAAGCGAAGTGGCAGGAGTGGCAACTACCGGTTCAGCCCGTTATCTGACCGGAGTCATCACCGGAGCTGATCTGGTAAAGAATGAAATCACCACTCATGCTAAGGCCTCAAGTTTTTTCGTTCCTGATGTCAGAACGGTCTTAGAAATAGGCGGACAGGACAGTAAGATTATTGTTTTAGAAAACGGAGTGGCGGTTGATTTTGCTATGAATACTTTATGCGCCGCCGGATGCGGAGCTTTTCTTGACGCTCAAGCCAGCCGGTTAAAAATACCGATTGAAGAATTTGGCGGGATTGCTTTAACCTCTAAGGCTCCTACTAATATCGCCGGACGTTGCACCATCTTTGCCGAATCGGATATGATACACAAGCAACAAATGGGGCATAGTATTGAAGATATAATCAACGGCCTTTGCTATAGCTTAGTCAGGAATTATTTGAGTAATGTCGCTAAAGGGAAAAACATCCAATCCCCTGTTGTTTTCCAAGGGGGAGTTTCAGAGAATGTCGGCATCAGAAAAGCTTTTGAAAAAGAATTGGGCAAGGAAATTATTATTCCCAAATACAATAAAGTTATGGGGGCATTTGGAGCCGCCTTATTGATCAGAGAAAATCCACCTCAAAAGAGCAAATTTCTGGGGTTTGAGACCGCAGACAAGGAAATTAAATGCGGTTCTTTCCAGTGCAAGGGCTGTCCTAATCAGTGCGATGTTATTGAAGCGAAAATAGACAACGAAGTGGTCGCCCGATGGGGAGACAAATGCGGTAAATGGAGCAATCTGGCCATAGACAAGCAATAAATGTCGCAATTGCTGAACGAAGCTCGAACCTATTTTGAACGAAACTCC